>JAYEKC010000001.1:0-6479 GCA_034716715.1 Gemmatimonadota bacterium
GCGAGGTCCTCGAGGTCGGCGGGCGTGCACATCATCACCACGTGCGGCTTGCCGCCGTACACGAACGCCACGGGCACTTCCTCGGCGACCGGCGCCGAGTCCGGCGTGGCCATCGCCCCGTCGAGGCGCGTGAATCCGCGCACCTGCGAGGGCGGGAGGTTTCCGAGCGGCGGCGGAACGCGGTCGGTCAGTCGGTCGATCGGTTCTGCACGTGCTGCCAGCCGAACCGGCCCTTGATGCAGAGGTTGCCCACCGTGATGTCGTTGCCGAGCGGGCTCGTCGCCTTCACGATCTCGCCGTCCTGCACGTGCAGTGTGAGCGTGCAGCCCACCCCGCAGTACGGGCACACGGTGTCGGTCTGCGACTGGCGCGACTCGTCCCACGTGCCCTCGTTGCGCATCTCCCACTCGCGCTTCGACATCAGCGCGCCCGTGGGGCACACGGCGATGCAGTTGCCGCAGTAGACGCACGCGCTCTCCGGCAGCTCCACGGCGAACTCGGTGGAGATGTGCGCGTGGAACCCGCGGCCGGCCACGGCGATGGCGAACGTGTTCTGGTGGTCCTCGCCGCACGCCTCCACGCACTTGTAGCACAGCACGCACTTGGCGTAGTCGCGCACGTAGAGGTCGTTGTCGTCCTTCACGGGCTGCGCGACCGTCTCGGCGTCCGCGCCGAACCGCCCCGGCTTCGCGCCATACTCGGCGAGCATCTCCGCCATCCCGGGCGACGTCGAGAGGTCCACGCTCGACGCGAGCATCTCCAGCACGAGGCGGCGCGTGAGGTCCACGCGCTCGCTGCGCGTCCGGACCTTCATGCCGGGTTCCACCGGGCGCGAGCAGCTGGGCACGAGCACGCGCGCGCCTTCCACCTCCACCATGCACACGCGGCACACGTTCACCGGCGCCAGCGTCTCGAGCCAGCAGAGCGTGGGCACGTCGATGCCGAGTTTCTGGCACGCGTTGAGGATCGTCGAGCCTTCGGGCACGCTGACGGCCATGCCGTCGACGGTGAGGTCGACCATCGGCTTCGGCGCGGCGTCGGGCCGGGAGAGCTGGACGAGCTGGAGATGAGGAGATGGCAACGTGAGGGGCGCGGGTGAGGGGTGAGGGGTGGTGAGGGGCGAGGGTTATGAATAGATCCGCAATCGCTTGACTGCACTCTCCACTGCCGAGTAGGCCGTCTGGCCGAGGCCGCAGATGGAGCCGTCCTTCATCGCCAGGCCCACCTCCTCGAGGAGGGCAAGTTCGCCGGCCACGCCGCCGAGCGGCTTCTTCTTCCGCAGCCGGATGAGCGACTCCTGCTGGCGCACGGTGCCCACGCGGCACGGCACGCACTGGCCGCAGCTCTCGTCGCGGAAGAACTGGGCGATGCGGAGCAGCACGTCGTGCAGGTCCACGGTATCGTCGAACGCCACCACCACGCCGGAGCCGAGCGTGACGCCGGCGGCGCGCGTGTCCTCGTGGGTGAGCCGGAGGCCCATCTCGTCGGGCCGCACGAACGCGCCGGCTGCGCCGCCGAGCAGCGCGCAGCGGAGCGTGCCACTCCCGGCCACGCCGCCGGCGAGCTCCATCAGTTCGCCGAGCGTGGCGCCCATGGGAATCTCGTACACGCCCGGCCGGCCCACGTGGCCGCTCACGCAGAAGAGGCGCGTGCCGGCGCTCTGCGGCGTGCCGATCTTCGCGGCCGCGGCCCCGCCCTCGAACACGATGGGCAGCACGTTGGCGAGCGTTTCGACGTTGTTCACGATGGTGGGCTTGCCGAACAGCCCGTGCTGCACGGGGAACGGCGGCTTGTTGCGCGGCTCGCCGCGCTTGCCCTCGATGCTCTCGAAGATCGCCGTCTCCTCGCCGCAGATGTACGCGCCGGCTCCACGCCGAACCTCGATCTCGAATGACCACCCCTTGCCCATCACGTTCGCGCCGAGGAGGCCGGCCTTGCGCGCCTCGCTTATGGCGTGCTGCACGCGCGCGGCGCCGAGCGGATACTCGCCGCGGATGTACACGTAGCCCTTCGCGCATCCGGCGGCGAAGCCGCCGATGGTGAGCGCCTCGACGATCGCGAACGGGTCGCCCGTGAGCAGCACGCGGTCCTTGAACGTGCCCGGCTCCGACTCGTCGGCGTTGCAGATGATGTAGCGCTCCTGCTCGGGCTGCGTGCGCACGGCGTCCCACTTCCGGCCGGTGGGGAACGCGGCGCCGCCGCGGCCGAGGAGCTTGGCCTCGTTGAGCTCCCGGATGATGCCCTCGGGCCCGAGGGCGAACGCCTTCTCGAGGGCCTTGTAGCCGCCGTGCCGGCGGTACGAATCGAGCGACGCCGGGTCGGCCACGCCGACGCGCTTGAGAAGACGCGGCGCGCCCATGGAACCGACGAGCGGCGTGCCGTGCGGGCCCGCCGCGTGCGCGCCGGCGGCACCGGCGCCTCCGGCGACGCGCACGCCGCCGAGCACGTCGTCGGGGTCGGCGCCGCCGCCGAGCAGCCCCATCGCGTACTCCGCCGTCACGTCGCCGAGCGAGCGCTCCACCGGCTGCTCGCCGGCCTCGACGTAGAGGGCGGCGGGCGCGACGTCGCACAGGCCGAGGCACGGCGCGGTGGTCCACGCGCCGTGGTGCTCGTTCAGCGTGACGTGCGCGCCGCGCGGCGCGGCGTCGTGGCCGCCTGAACCAACTACGCCGTGCGGGAGCGGCGGGCTGTGGTGCTTGCGCAGGCCGTCGCACGTCTTCACGGCGCCCTTCGCGCGGCAGGCGATGTCGTCGCACACGTGCAGCACGCGGCGGGGCCGGGGCTGCGTGGAGAGCATCATGTAGAACGTGGCCACGCCCCACGCCTCGGCCGGCGGGACGGTGAGCCGCCGGCAGACGTAGTTGAAGCCGCCCTCGCTGATCCAGCCCACGCGTTCCTGCAGCGCCTGGAGCGCGGGGAGCAGGAGGTGGCGCCGGTCGCGCTGCGCCTTGCCGCCGTACGCCACGTGCAGGTCGCGCGCGGTGCGCTCCGTGCCGCCGTGCCACGACGACTCGGGCGGGCCGAGGCGGGCGTCGACGGCGGCGCGCTCCTCCGGGGTTGGCTCGGCGTCGAGGAGTTTGAGGTCCACTACAAGTGCGGGTTCGCGGTGGGCGGTGGGCGGTGGGCAGACGACGGTTGCATCAGACCGGGGCGGGCATGGCGCTGGTGGCGAGCACGACGTTCACGGCGCACGCCTTGAACTCCGCGGTGCCCGACTTGGGGTCGCTCGCGTTGATCGTCAGCACGTTGGTGAGCGCGTCGTCGGGGTAGTGCAGCGTCATGAACACCACGCCGGGCCGGAGCCGGTCGTCCACGCGCGCCTGGACGAGCACCGAGCCGCGGCGCGACGTGACGCGCACCATGTCGCCGGTCATCACGCGGATGCGCTTCGCGTCCTCGGGCGAGATGTCGAGCGTCTCGCCGCGGTAGAGGGGCGAGCCGAAGCCCGCGGTCTGCACGCCGGTGTTGTAGGCGTCGAGGTGGCGGCCGGTGGTGAGCGTGAACGGGTACTCGCGCGTGGGGATCTCGATGGGCCCCTCGTGGCGCACGACGGTGAACGGCGCCGCCGGGCCGCGCGCGGCGCCCTGCTTCCAGAGGCGGCCGTGGAGGAACGTGGCGCCGGGGTCGTCGAGGGTGGGGCAGGGCCACTGCAGCCCGTGGTGCTTCTCGAGCCGCTCGTAGCTCATCCCGCCGGCGAAGTCGGGCGCGACGGTGCGGAACTCGTTCCACACGGTCTCGGGGTCGGTGACGTTCAGGTCCTTGCCGAGCCGCTTGCCGATCTCGTTGACGATCCAGAGCTCGTCCTTCGCGCCCTCGGGCGGCTCGACCACCTTGCGGCAGAGCTGGATGCGCCGCTCGCTGTTGGTCACGGTGCCGAGCGACTCGCACCAGCTCGCGGCGGCGGGCAGCAGCACGTGGGCGAGCTCGGCCGTCTTCGTCATGCAGATCTCCTGCACGACGAGGTGGTCGAGGTTCTCGAGGAGGTGCCGCACGTGGCTGGCGTCGGCGTCGGACTGGGCCGGGTTCTCGCCGATGACGTAGAGCCCGGTGAGCTTGCCCTGGTCCATCGCGTGGAGCATCTCCGTGAGGTGCCAGCCCTCGTTGGGCTGCAGCGTCACGCCCCAGTGCTTCTCGAATCGCTCGCGCGTGGCCGGGTCCGTGATTTGCTGGAAGCCCGGGAGGCGGTTGGGGATGGCGCCCATGTCGCCGCCGCCCTGCACGTTGTTCTGGCCGCGCAGCGGGTTGAGTCCGGAGCCCCAGCGGCCCACGTGGCCGGTGAGCAGGCCGAGGTTGATCAGCGCGAGGACGTTGTCGGCCGCGTCGTGGTGCTCGGTGATGCCGAGCGTCCAGCAGATCATCGCCTTGCCGGCCTTCGCGTACGTGTGCGCGCACTCGCGGATGACCTCGGCGGGCACGCCCGTGAGTTCCTCGCCGCGCTCGAGCGTGTACTCCTCGACGCTCTTCCGGTACTCGTCGAAACCCGAGCAGGCGCTGGCGATGAACTCCTTGTGGTGGAGGCCGGCGTGGATGATCTCGCGGGCCATCGTGTTGGAGAGCGCGATGTCGCTGCCCACGTGGTTGCCCATCCACACGTCGGCCCACTGGGCCGATTCGGAGCGCCGCGGGTCGATCACGTACAGGCGCGCGCCGTTCCGCACCCCCTTCAGGAGGTGATGGAACCAGATCGGGTGCGCGTTGCGCGCGTTCGAGCCCCAGAGGAGGATGACGTCGGTGTCCTCCACCTCCGCGTAGGAGCTCGTGCCCCCGCCTGCGCCAAAGACCGTCGCCAGACCGACGACGCTAGGCGCGTGTCACGTCCGGTTGCAGCTGTCGATGTTGTGCGTACCGAACGCGACCCGGGCCAGCTTCTGCGCCGCGAAGTTCACCTCGTTGGTGGACTTCGAGCACGAGAAGATGCCGAGCGAGTTCGGCCCGCGGGCCTCGAGGTTGCGGCGGAACCCCTCGGCGGCCACGTCGAGGGCATGCTCCCAGGACGTGGGGACGAGGGTGCCGTTCTCGCGGACCATCGGCGTGGTGATCCGGGCGTAGCTCCTGGCGGTGCGACGGTTGCCGTTGCCTGCCTTCAAGCCAACCTCCTCTGTCTACTGTCTACTGTCTACTCTATAGATGAGGATGGCCCGTGGGACGGGAATGTTCAAGGCGGGGCACGCCGTGGAACCAGGCTGCTCAGGTTCGCGACGCCACCAGCGCGGCCACCTCCCGAACCTTGGCGTCCACGACCGGCGCTTCCGGCAGCACATCGCGGACGACGTCGGTGGTCTTGAGCCCGTTGCCGGTGATGCAGACGACGATCTCATCGTCCGGGCCGAGGCGGCCGGCCCGCGCCAGATTGAGCGCCGCCGCGACCGTCGTGCCGCCCGCGGTCTCCGTGAACACGCCCGTCGTCTCGGCGAGGAGCCGGATGCCCGCCACGATCTCGGCGTCGGAAACGTGGGCGCCCCAGCCGCCGCTCTCGACCATGGCGCGCGCCGCGAACGGCCCGTCGGCGGGGTTCCCGATCGCGATGGAACGCGCGATGGTGTTCGGGATTTCCGGCGTGAGCTTCGCGGCGCCGCTCTCCACCAGCCGCACGATGGGCGCGCACCCGGATGCCTGCGCGCCGAAGAGCTTCGGCGACGGCCCGTTCACCAGCTCCGCGGCCAGGAACTCGCCGAATCCCTTGCGGAGCTTGGTGAGCAGCGAGCCGCCGGCCATCGGCGCCACCACGGCCGTGGGCAGGCGCCAGCCGAGCTGCTCGGCGATCTCGAACGCCATCGTCTTGGAACCCTCGCCGTAGTAGCCGCGCAGGTTCACGTTGACGATGCCCCAGCCGAACCGGTCGGCAAGCTGGGCGCAGAGCCGGTTTACGTCGTCGTAGTGGCCGCGCACGCGGACGAGGTTCGCGCCGAACACCGCGGTGTTGATCACCTTCGCCGGCTCGAGATCCTCGGGAATGAAGATCCACGCCGGCAGCCCCGCGCGCGCGGCGTGCGCGGCCACGGCGTTGGCGAGGTTGCCGGTGCTGGCGCACCCCACCACGCCGAGGCCGAGCGCGTGGGCGGCGTTGATCGCCGTCGTCACCACGCGGTCCTTGAACGAGAGCGTGGGTTGCGACACGGCGTCGTTCTTCACCCACGCGCGGCCCACGCCGAGCGCGGCGGCGAGGCGCGGCGCGTCAATGAGCGGCGTGAAGCCGGTGTCGGGCGAGTGCACGGGCGCGCCCTCGAACGGGAGCCACTCGCGGTAGCGCCACAGGTTCGGCGCGCGGCGGGCGATGTCCTCCCGGTCGGGCAGGACGCGGTGCTTCGGGTACGTGGGCTCCAGCGGGCCGAGGCACTCGCCGCAAATGGCGATGGCTTCGGCGGGGTACGCGGTGCCGCAGAGGGTGCAATGCTGTGGAAGCAGCGAGAGTGTGGCGGTAAGCATCTGATACCGTGAGGGGCGCGGGTGATGGGTGAGGGGCGGTGCGGGGTGAGGGG
>JAYEKC010000002.1:0-6470 GCA_034716715.1 Gemmatimonadota bacterium
CTGTTCTCGTTCAACCCGCTCTACCGCGGCGAGACCATCGGCAGCTATCCGCTTGTGTTCAATGCGATACTCAACTGGGACAACCTCAATGCTGGGCGAAAGCTCGATCCGAGGTGAGGGGCGCGGGTGAGGGGTGAGGGGTGGTGAGGGGCGAGCCCATCTTCGCGTGCGCCCGCGCCGCCGCCATCGCGTGCGCGGTCATGTGCGGGGGCGCAGTCACGCCGGCCGGCAGCGCCGGCGCGCAGGGCGCGTCGGTGGGGGGCCGCGTGTTCGACGTGGTCACGTCGGCGGGAATCGCCGGCGCCGAAGTCATCCTCGACGACTCAGTGCGGGTCACGCGAAGCGACTCGTCGGGACGTTACCGATTCGACGCCGTACCACGGGGCGCGCACGCTGTCCTGGCGCGGTCGCCGGGGTTCGGGCCGGTGCGCGCGATCATCCGCATGGACGCCGACGCCGCCATCACGCGCGACCTTCCGCTCAAGCCCGTGGCCGGCGCCATCCTGCCGCCCGTCACCATCATCGGCGCGTCCGGCAAGCCGGTCCCCGCCAAGCTTGCCGGCTTCGAGTTCCGCCGGGCGGGCGGCATCGGGCGATTCCTCACCGAGGACGATTTCGGGAAGATCGAGGGCGAGCGCACCGGGAACGTACTCTCGCGGTACCTCACCGGGATCAAGCTCGAGCGGGCAGGTGGCTCGGACTACGTCGCGACCACGCGAATGCAGTCCCGCCGCGCATTCGAGGGGACTCGCCTCACGCGATGCTTCGCCCAGGTATACGTCGACGGTGTAGCCGTCTACTCCGGCACGGACAATGAGCCATTGTTCGACGTCAACACCATTCCGGCTGCACAGGTCGCCGCGGTCGAGTTCTACGCGGGGCCCGGACAGATGCCGATCGCGTTCAACAAGACCGGGTCGGCTTGCGGCGTGCTCCTGATCTGGACGAAATAGGCGGATACCGGGGACGCGCGCCGTGCTTGCGCGCCGGTCTCCGCCGCCGCATGCCCTTGCGCTCGCCACAGCCCGCCGCGCTATTCCCGGAGGACGCCGAATGATCGCCGACACTTCTCCCGAACCACTCACGCTGGCCGAGATCCTCACGTCGGTAGCGCGCCGCGCGACCGACGGCCAGCTGCTCGCGATGACCCTCGTCGGCCTCGGCGGCACCGTCGTCATCGAGGCGCTGCTCGGCCGCAAGGGCTGGCTCGGCGCCGCCGGCGCGCTCGCCGTGGGTGCGTACGGGGCGTGGGGCATCGCCGACCGCGAGTTGAATGAACTCTGGTCGCGGCCCGGGTCGCCGCGCGCGAAGGTCCTGCCGCTGCAACTGCTCCGCGCCTTGGCCGCGATGACGGCCACGCTCTCCGCCGTGGCGCTGCTCGCGGCCGTGTTCATCCCGATGCTCGGCCTCTGGCGGAGCTGACGATGCACGTCGGCGAGGCGGACGTTCGCCGACTGCTCGACTACGACGCGCTCATCCCCGCGATGGAGCGCGCGTTGCGCGACTTCAGCGCGGGAAAAGCCGTGCAGCCCGTGCGCACCACCATCCCCGTGCCCGGCGGCGCCGGCTGGCTCTTCGTGATGCCGGCGTACGCCGCCGATCCGCCCGCCCTCGGCGCGAAGCTCGTGAGCTACTTCCCGAAGAACGAGGGAATGCACACGCACTTCGCGACCATCCAGCTGTTCGACCTCGCGACCGGCGCGCCGCTCGTCTCGATGGACGGCGCGCTGGTCACGGAGATGCGCACTGCGGCAGTGTCGGCCGTCGCGACGCAGGCCCTCGCGCGCGACGACGCGGCGACCCTCGCCATGCTCGGCGCCGGGGTCCAGGCCCGGAGCCACCTCGCCGCACTCCGGCGCGTGCGGAACTTCCGCGCCGTGCGCGTGTGGAGCCCGCGGTCGGCGGCGGCGTTCGCGCGGGAGCACGGCGTCGCTGCCGCGCCGAGCGCCCGCGCGTGCGTCGAGGGCGCCGACGTGGTGGTGGTCGCCACGACGTCGAGCGTGCCCGTGCTCGAGGGCGCGTGGGTGAAGCCCGGCGCGCACGTGAACAGCGTGGGTGCGGCCATCCACGACTGGCGCGAGTGTGACGACGCGTTCGTGCGGCGGGCGACGGTGTTCGTGGACTCGCGCGCCGCGGCGCGCGTGGAGTCGGGCGACGTGATCGCGGCCGGGCGGGTGGACGCGGAGATTGGCGAGGTGCTGCTGGGCCGGCACGCCGGCCGCACGTCGGGCAGCGAGGTGACGTGGTTCAAGTCGCTCGGCATGGCGATCGAGGACGTGGTGGCCGCCGAGTTGGTTCGCGCGGCGATGGCGCGATGAGCGGCGAGCGGACCGAAGAAGAAGTCGTGGCGCGGGTCGCGGGCGCGCTCCTCGCGGCGGGGGCGGTGGTCGCGGCCCTGGGGGTCGGGGCGTGGGTGCTTGACCTGCTGCCACCCATGCCTGCGTGGATGCTCCGGCTCGCGGTGTACAAGCTCACGCTCGCGGCGGGCGCGGGCCTGATGATTGCGGGCGCCGTCCTTCGGCGCCAGTTGCGCGAAGCCGCGCGTCGCGACGGGCGGGAGTCCGTGGCGCCCGGCAAGCCACCGATGCTCGGCGAGCCTCGCGAAGTTGGCGGCGCGGCGTCGCGTGACCGAGAGAACTCGCAGGTGCGCGAGCGCTGACTCCACGGTCACCGTCCCTCCGCCCCGGCCGGCGCAGCGAGCGCCGCGGACAACCGGTGGCTGTTGGCGGCGCGGCGAAGGCATGCATAGATGGCGAGATCACGCCATACCGAAGGAGGCGGTGCCGGTGCAGTGCGCGGCCCGGTGCATGCGGGCCGTCGCGGCATACGATCTCTGCCGCCAGCGCGTTGGTGCCGTGTTCGCGATCCGGGCCGCCGCAGCCACGCCGGCCTTGGCGCAGCGCGGACGGTAGGACCCAGCGTTCGTTGCCAATGCTGCGATTTGCGTCGCAGCGGTAAGGTCCAGTCGCGGGACCTGCGACGCTGCGGAAAGTGTCGCGGGTGCGGGGATTCTGTGGTTGATGCCCGACTCGGACGAGGGCACTTGTAAGGAGCGAGTTGACCAGGCTTGGCCGAGCGTGACGGGCGAAGCCAGACGAACGGCGGGCTTCATCACAGGCGTTCTGAAATGCGCGCCAGGTTCGCATGAGGATCAGCCGCTCTTTTGATCGCGTGGCTGAAAAGGGCGTTACCGCGGGATGCGCTACACCAAACCCCAGTCAAAAGGAGGAGCAGTGCTGTCGGCAACTCGTAGTGTCTTGGTACGCTGCGTACTGGCGGGGTCAGTGGCGATCGCAATCGGGTGCGATGGCTCCCGAACAACGGGAAGTCCGCCGGCGCTCCCCGGTGTGCGCGCGACCCTCGAGGTACATGAAGGAGTTCCATCCCTACGGGGGTCTAGCGTGGTGCGGTATCCGACTCTTCCCGGCTTCATCGAGAAGTCGCGCTCCGTTGTCGCTGGCGTGCGCCGTGCGCGGGGATGCTATCTGGTCGGCGAAGACACGCTGCGGCGGGGCGAGCACCGTACCCTCAGAGTCGTGGAAGTCGATACAGCCGGGTGCCAGGTGACTGTCGCACGTGGGACGATGACCTTCTCTGATACGGACCGCGCGGCGTCGCGGCGTCAGGATCTCAGTCCATTTCCGCCCATCTCCGCTACACGGAGCGCAAGCAACAGCCCTTTTCAGTACGCGTCATTCGCACCGGCGCGGACCGGTGGCGGCCGTCGGTTCTGTGCGACGGTCCCCCCTGTTGACTTGTCACATCCGGTGCAGACCGTGGGATGGGTAGATCCGATTGGCATCCGGACGGCGTGGGACATCCTGAACATGTACTTTGCCTACGATTGGTACTGCACGTATCTCATCGGGGGCAATCACACTGCGAACTGGCTGACGACAACCGGCTGGTCGCTGCTCTCGATGTACACGTATCCTGTGACGTATTCGGGTGGCCAAGCCTACATTCTGGCCCACGGGTACTCCTTCTACGAGAACACCGGATTCCCACTCTGCACCGGCACGGTCAACGCTAGTGTGTATGACAATCGAATCGACGGTGACTCGCAAGGCAATGCGTACATGAGCTATGATGCGAGTGTCAGTGGCCCTGCGTGCACTTACCTGTTGAGCTTGTTCGTCGATCAGACTAATAGCTTTTGAGGTACGACGAGAACATTGATCGTGGCGCCGACGCCGCCTGCACGCCTCACCAACTTCCTTATTGGAGCCGCGCTCGCGTGGGCGTGTGGGGCCAGCGCGGTCGCCGCGATCCTTGTGCAGGCCGTGCCCCTGCTGCTGCTCCCTCCCGTGCTCTGCGCCTTGCCATTCATCGGGATCCTGCGCGGTGACCAGGTGGCGACGGTGCTGCTTGCGCTGCTTGCGTCCAGCGGCGTACTGGTGTTCTCGATTCTCGGTGCGTTTTCGGTCGGCGGGTGGTACCTGCCGTCTGCGGGGATGCTCGCACTCAGCTGGCTCCTAGCGGCGCGACATAGCCGTCGCTGACACCGGGTCGCGACAGGGATCGTTCCCGGTCGGGGCGGATGGCCCCGTCCTCTGGTCCATAAACCCGATGATACCCGCGGCTGACCAGCGCGGTTCACGAGCTCCGGGACGGCAGGCCCCGCGGGCTGGACCTTGCGCTGCTGACCGTGCGGGCGTTTCACGTCAGGCCGTGAAATACAAGCTTGCATTTCACGGTTAGCCGTGATAAGCTCGCTGCAT
Organism: Gemmatimonadota bacterium; assembly: GCA_034716715.1. Taxonomy (GTDB): domain Bacteria; phylum Gemmatimonadota; class Gemmatimonadetes; order Gemmatimonadales; family Gemmatimonadaceae; genus Fen-1231. The sequence continues at coordinate 4,722 of JAYEKC010000002.1, forward strand.
GCGCCGATACCTGCACGCCCAGGTCACCGCCGACATCGCCGAGAAGATGGTCTTCCTCGGCGGACCCCGGCAGGTGGGCAAAACCACCCTCGCGCAACAGGTGATCCCCGACGGGGACGCGTACCTCAGCTGGGACATCCCCGCGCACCGCGCGCGCATCCTTCGGCGTGAGCTTCCCGACACGGCCGCGTGGGTCTTCGACGAACTGCACAAGAACCGTCGCTGGCGAGCATTCCTCAAGGGGTTGTATGACGAGTTCCGGGGCCGACGCCGCATCCTCGTCACGGGGAGCGCGCGGCTCGACCTGTATCGCTTTGGCGGGGACTCGCTCCAGGGCCGCTACCACTATTTGCGGCTGCACCCGCTCTCGTTCGCCGAGCTCGACTCGCCGTCGCCGAAGGATCTCGACGCGCTGTTCCGGCTCGGCGGGTTTCCGGAGCCCTTCCTGCGCGGCTCGGACGCCGCGGCGAGGCGCTGGTCGGTGGAGTACCGCCAGCGACTCATTCGCGACGACGTCGTTTCGCTGGAATCCGTGCGCGACCTGGGCGCGATGGAACAGCTCATGCTCGCCCTGCCGGAACGCGTGGGCAGCCCGCTGTCGCGCAACGCGCTCCGCGAGGACCTGTCTCTCAATCACGAGACCGTTTCGCGGTGGCTCGAGATCTTCGAGCGGCTCTACGCAATCTTCCGGGTGCCGCCGTTTGGCGCCCCGCGCCTCCGCGCCGTGCGAAAGGAGCAGAAGCACTACCATTTCGACTGGTCGCTCGTACCCGACGAAGGGCCGCGGTTCGAGAACCTGGTCGGGTCGCACCTGCTCAAGTGGGTGCACTTCCAGTTCGACACATCCGGCCGCGAGCTGGAGCTTCGCTACTTTCGCGACGTGGACGGGCGCGAGGTGGACTTTGTGGTGGTCGAGCGGCGGAAGCCCGTGATGCTGGTCGAGGTCAAGCTCGGTTCCGCGCCCGCTGCCGCATCGCTGCGGTACCTCAAGGCGCGCTTTCCGGCGGCGGAGGCGTACCAGGTGCACCTGAGCGGCACGCGAGAGAGCATCACCACGGACGGCATCCGTCTCTGGACGGCGGCGCGCTTCCTGAAAACGCTCGTATAGCTTCGATGACACGTTGCGCCATGCGGCTCCGTCAGCTCCTGGGGGGAATCCCCATCTGTTGTCTGCGTGGGATGATGTCGGTTGCGATCGTCGGTGTGGTCTTCGGCGGGCCGGTCGCTCGAGCACAACAGGCGGTCCCGGTCCCGGCGGCGATCGTCGGCGTCGTGGTGGACACCGCTGGGAGTCCCATCGGTGACGTCGAGCTGATCACCGGCGCCGGCCGACGCAGCACGGTTTCTGCGCGCGATGGATCGTTTCGGCTCGCCGACTTGCTGCCTGGGCGATACGCCGTTGTCGCGCGGAAGGTTGGTTACCTCCCGCGAACGCTGAACGTTTTCGCCGGCAAGGACGACGTGCCAGTGCGATTCGTGCTCACCCCATTCGCCCGCAGCCTGCCGCCGTCCTTGACCGTCGCCGTGCGCGTCGGGCTCGAGGGGGTCGTTGCGGACTCGAGCCATAGGCCGCTTCCCAACGTGGCCGTCGAAATCATCGGGAGTAACCGGCGCGTGTCAACGGATGCGGCGGGGGCGTTTTTCGTGGACCTCGATCCCGGGAGCTACATGGTCCGTTTCGGCCGCGACGGGTACGCGGATCAGATGGTGAGCGTCCGCGTGGCGCCCGATTCGGGACGCTGCCTCGCG
>JAYEKC010000003.1:0-6402 GCA_034716715.1 Gemmatimonadota bacterium
GTGAAGCCGGAGAACGTGCTCCTCCTGCGTGGCCACGCGATCGTCGCCGACTTCGGCATCGCCCGCGCGCTCACGCCGGAGGGCGACGACGCCACGGTCACCGCGGCCGGCCTCATCGTCGGCACGCCGGCGTACATGAGCCCGGAACAGGCCGCCGGCGGCGACGACGTGGACGAGCGCTCCGACGTGTATTCGCTGGCCACCCTCCTGTTCGAGATCACGTCGGGCGCGCTCCCGTTCACGGCCAAGACCACGCAGGCGCTCATCGCGTCGCGGTTCACCCAGCAGCCGGCCTCGCTGGCATCCGTCCTGGCCGACGCGCCGGCGGAGGTCGTGGCGGCGGTGGCCGCGGCCCTGTCGCTCGAACCGACAGGCCGTCCCGCGAGCGCCGGCGAGTTCGTCCGCCTCGCCGCGGGCCGGTCCGACGCGCCGCCCACTGCGGCCGGCGCCACCGGCGCCGCCACGCCGGCTGCCCCGCCGCGCATCCGCGTCACCGCCAGCAATCCCGTCCTGCCCTCCCTCGCCGTGCTGCCGTTCGCGAACCTCAGCCCGGACCCCGACAACGAGTTCCTCGCCGACGGCATCACCGAGGAGATCATGAGCACCATCAGCCGCCTGCGCACCGTGCGGGTGGCGGCGCGGGCGTCGTCGTTCGTATTCAAGAACCGGGGCCTGGACGTGCGCGAAGTGGCCGAGAAGCTCGGCGTCATGGCCGTGCTCGACGGCAGCGTACGCCGCGCGGGCCCGCGCGTGCGCGTGGCCGCGCAGCTCGTGGACGCCCAGTCGGGGTTCCAGCTGTGGTCCGACCAGGTCGACGGCCAGGTGGACGATGCCTTCGACATCCAGGACCGCATCGCGCGCGCCATCGTCGTGGCCCTGAACGCCACGCTGGTCGTGGACACCGCCACCGGCCGCGACGACGTGTCGGGCCCCGCCCAGGAGTTGTACCTCCGGGGCCGCTACGCCCTCAACAAGCGCACCGAGGCGGACCTGTACGCGGCGGCCCGGATGTTCACGGAGGCGGCCGAGGCCTCGCCGGAATTCGCCGCCGCGTGGGCGGGCCTCGCCGACGCCCTGCTCCTCCTCGGCGTGTACGGCGCCGCGCCGCCCGGCGAGGTGATGCCGGCCGCGCGCGACGCCGCCGAGCGGGCCGTGGCCATCAACCCGGCCCTCGGCGACGCCTACGCGACGCTGGGCGCCGTTCGCGCCCTCTACGACTGGGACTGGACTGGCGCGGAGGACGCGTTCCGCCGCGCCATGGCCCTGGCGCCCCGCAACCCCACCGCGTGGCAGTGGTGCGCGATGAACCTCCTCGTGCCGCGGGGCCGCTACGCCGAGGCCCGCGAGGCCGTGGAGCGGGCGCGGTCGCTCGACCCGCTCGCGATGGTCATGGCGGCAAGCGTCGGCGCCGTGCGCCACCTCTCCGGCGACGTCGCTGGCGCCGAGGAAGCGCTGCGCCATGCCGTCGCGCTCGAGCCGGGGTTCGTGATGACGCACTACTTCCTCGGCAACGTGCTCCGCGACGCCGGGAACCTCGAGGGGTCGGAAGCCGAGCTGCGGGCGGCCATCGGCGGCACCGGAAACGCCGGCGGCACGCCGGAAATGCGGGCCGCGCTGGCCCAGACCCTGGCCCGGCGGGGCGATCCGGCGGCGGCGCGCGCCATGCTCGACGAACTCTCGCGCCTCGCATCGGAGCGCCACGTGGCGACGTGCCTGCGCGCCCAGCTCCACTGCGCCCTCGGAAACGTCCCCGCAGCCATCGCGGAGCTCGAGCGCGCGGTGGAGGAGCACGACCCCGAACTCGTGTTCATCGGCGTGCGCCCGGCGTACGCGCCGCTGCACGGCCATCCGGGCTTCGACGCCATCCGCAAGCGCGTCGGCGTCTAGCCGCCGCGCCGCAAGCGCGTCGGCGTCCAGCCGCCGCGCCGCTAGTGCTCGAGCTTCGCCGCCTCGGCGAACGCCTTCATCAGGCGTTCCTGCTCGGCGGTGAGCCTCTCCGGCACCCCGATCGCCACCTCGACGATCAGGTCGCCGTGCTTGCCGTCGCGGGCGATGCCCTGCCCCCGCACGCGGAACCGCTTGCCGCTCGGCGTGCCCGCCGGCACCCGGATGGACACGCGCTTCTCGTTGAGCGTCTCGACCGTGACCTTCGAGCCCAGCGTGGCCTGCGCCACGTTGATCTCGGCGCGCACGATGAGGTCGAGTCCGTCGCGGTCCCAATTCGGGTCCGGCTTCACCTGGAAGGTGAGGATGATGTCCCCCGGGGGGCCGCCGCGAATGCCGCGGCCGCCCTGGCCCTTGATCCGCATCTTCGTGCCGGTGTCGGTGCCGGGCGGCACCGTGATGTTGATCTTCTTGCGCGAACGCTGCTCGCCGGCGCCGCCGCACGTGGGGCACTTCTCCGTGGGGACGGTTCCCTTGCCCAGGCACATGGGGCACGGCCGGCTCACCGCAAAGCCACCCTGGCCGAAGGCGATGGTGCCCCGCCCGCCGCACTCGGGGCACGTCTGCAGGCGCGCCCCCTTCGCCGCGCCGGTTCCGCGGCAGGTGCCGCACTCCTCGTTCACCTCGAGCTCGATGGGCACCTTTCCGCCGATCGCCGCCACCCGGAACGGGATCTCGAGCGTGGTCTCGACGGACTGGCCCTGCTCCGGGCCGGACGGGCGCTGGCGGCTGCCGCCACCGAACATCGAGCTGAAGAGGTCGCCCAGCCCGCCCAGCCCGCCGATGTCGAACTCCTCGTACGACGCGCCGCCGCCCGGCGGCTGCCGGCCCGACGACCGCCCGCCGCCGGGCCGCGGGCCGCGTGACGCGAACCCCTCGAACGCGCCGAGCCGCCGCATCTCGTCGTACTGCTTGCGCTTCTTCTCGTCGCCGAGCACCTGATATGCCTCGGAGATCTCCTTGAAGCGCTCGGCGGCCTTCGCGTCGCCCTTGTTGGCGTCGGGGTGGTACTGCTTGGCAAGGCGGCGGTACTGCTTCTTGATCTCGTCGGCCGTGGCCTTCTCGGCGACGCCAAGGACGTTGTAGAAGTCTTTCGATGCCATCGGTGCGCGCGCCTACGCGCTGGCGTCCGCGCCGCCCTGCCACTGCTTCACCACCACGCGCGCCGGGCGCAGCAGCATCCCGTTGAACACGTAGCCCACCTGGTACACCTGCGCCACGAGGTGATCCTCCTCCTTCGTCGCGGCCGGCACGGTGGTGAGCGCCTCCTGGTACGTGGGGTCGAACGGCGCGTCCACCGGGTTCACGACCTCGAGGCCGTGGCCGGCGAGCGACTTCAGCAGCTTGCGCTCCACGAGCTCGACGCCGTCCACCACGGTCTTCGTGTCGGTGCCGGCGGGGTCGAGGTGGGCAAAGCGGCCGAGGTCGTCGAGGGCGTCGAGGATGCCCTTGATGAGGAGACCCATGCCCTTGAGCTCCGCCTCCTGGCGCTCGCGCACCATCCGCTTCCTGTAATTGTCGAACTCGGCCATGGTCCTGAGAACCTTGTCCTTCTGGCGGGCGACCTCGGCGGCGAGTGCGGCGATCTCCTGCTCGGCGCCGGCGTCGAGCGCCGGCGTGGCCGGTTGGTCGATTTCGTCCTCGGCGGCGGGCAGGCCGGTGGCGTCGGCGTCGCCGGCCGGGATGGCCTCGGCGTCGTCGAGGATGTCGGCCGGGTCAGGAGCGCCGTTGCGGGGGTTTCGCTTCATGGCAAGCTGGAATTTCGCGGTTCGGTGCAAGTAAGGGCAACACTCGTGCCGGGCGGGTCCTGCCATGCCGTGCACTCCAACGCCCTACGGGGCAGTCGTTTGCGCCGTTTCGGCCGCCCTGCCACGCGTGTGGCCCGGCCTCCGCCTCAGGCCAGGGAACGCCTCACGAGGTCGAGCGCCCATTGCGTGGACCTGAGCCGCACTTCCTGCCGGTCGCCCACGAGCTGCCGCCGTGCCGATTGCACGGCGCCGCGCACATCCACGGCCACGCAAACCGTCCCCACTGGCTTGTCCGGAGTGCCTCCATCCGGGCCCGCAATGCCCGTGATGGCCACGGCCACGTCGGCCCGGTAGCGGGCGCGCACGCCCTGCGCCATTTCGCGGGCCGTTTCCTCGCTCACGGCGCCGAACTGGATCATCGTGTCGTCGCCCACGCCAAGATGGGTGGCCTTCACCTCGTTGGAATACGCGATCACGCCGCCCACGAAGAACTGGCTCGACCCCGGAATTGCCGTGATGCGGCCTCCCAGGAGGCCCCCCGTGCAGCTCTCCGCCACGGCAAGCGCGAAGCCCCGGTCGCGGCAGAGGCCGAGCACGACGGCGGCGAGGTCGTCCCGCTCCACGCCGTACACGTGGCGCCCCACCACGGCGCGCAGCGTGCGTTCGGCCTCGCCGAGCACCCGCTCGGCGTCGGCGTGCGGCCGGCCGTGCGACGTGACGCGCAGGTCCACACCCTCCCAGCCGGGGAGGTAGGCGAGGTCGACCCCGGCCAGCGACGCCGCGACGGGCGCGATGGCGTCGGCCACGGCCGACTCGGCGATGCCCGTGGTGCGCACCGTGCGCGACAACACGACGGTCGGGGCTGCGCCCTCCGCCGCATGGCCTGCACCCGCCGCAGCGGCGCCGGCGCCCCCCGCCTGGCGCGCGCGTACGCGTGGCAGGACTTCCTCGGCGAACATGCCGCGCATCTCGCGCGGCACGCCGGGCAGCATCGCCACCCAGCCGCGTTCGTCCTCGAGCCAGATGCCCGGCGCCGAGCCGTGCCGGTTGGTGAGGATCGTCGCGCCCTCGGGCACGAGCGCCTGCTGTTCGTTGGCCTTGGGGAGCTCGCGCCCCCATCCGCGCGACGCCCAGAGCCTGCGAAGCCCCTCGAGCACGTCCTCGTCGAGGCGCATGCCCTTGCCGAAGACGGCGGCGATGGCCGGCTTGGTGAGGTCGTCGGCGGTGGGGCCAAGGCCACCGGTGGTGATCACGGCGCCCGTCCGTTCCAGCGCCTCGCGCACGGCGGACGCGATGAGGCCCGCCTCATCGCCCACGGCCGCGCGCCGCACGACCATTACGCCGAGGGCCGCAAGCTCGCGCGCGATGTGCGCGCCGTTGGCGTCGAGCGTGAACCCCAGCAGCAGCTCGCTGCCGATGGTGACGAGCTCAACCTCCCCGCCACGGTCGCCCGTCATCCGTGACCCGTCACCGCGTGCTGGTCGTCACGATCCGCCCGTACCGCGCGAGGTAGATCGCCATGGAATACAGCGTGAGGGCGACGCTCACGACCATCGCCACGGCGCCGATCGTGCCGACCGTGTTGGCGAGGAGGTCCCAGCCCGCCCGGTCGCGCACGTCGAGCCGGTCCACGGTGGCCACGAAGAACCAGAAGAACGCCGCGCCAATCCAGATGAGCTGGAAGGCTGTCTTGAGCTTGGCGGCGAAGATCGCCGCGATGACGGTGCCGCGCCGGTGCGCGAGCTGCCGGAGCACGGTCATCGCCACCTCGCGGCCGAGGACCACGAGGATCACCCACCACGGAAGCGGTACGCGAAAGTCGGCGCCGGCGAAGCTGATGACGAACGGGTAGTGCGATGCGGCGTCGCGGGCGAAGCCCGCGGCGGAGATCCAGTGGTGCACGGAGTCCGTCTCCGGCGCCTGGAGCCAGAACATGGGCACGAACGTTCCCAGCAGGAGGAGCTTGTCGGCGAGCGGGTCCAGCATCTTGCCGAGGTCGGTCACGAGGCCCATGGTGCGCGCCAGCACGCCGTCGTAGTAGTCCGTGACGGCCACGGCGAGAAACAGGACGAACGCGGCGAGCCGAAACCCGGGGTCCTCCTGCAGGGGCAGCCACACCAGGAGCGGCGTGAAGGCGATGCGCCCGACCGTGAGCCAGTTGGGGAGGTTCAAGAGCGTAGACGGTAGACAGTAGACGGTAGACAGAGCGCGCTACGCGGGCGCCGTCCTACGCGACCTTCGTTGTCACCCTCAGGACAGCGTCTTCAGCACCAGCTTGCTGATGGCGCGCAGCGTCTCGAACACGCCCTCACCGGTCACGGCCACCGCCTCGAAGTACGGCGCGCGTTCCACCCACTCGCCAGTCTCGAGCTGGGAGACGAGGTTTTCGCCCGCGTGCCACGGGTCGGGCGTCTCGCGCTGCTTCGCCGGGTCGGTGACCTCCCATCCCGGGTTGATCGCGGCCTGGAGGTCCGCCACCGGCGCAGCATTGGGCAAGTCGCGTTTGTTGTACTGGAGCACGAACGGCATCTTCGTGAGGTCGTACCCGTACTCGGCCATGTTGTCGTACAGGTTCTGCATGGCCTCCTGGTTGGCCTCCATGCGCTCGATCTGCGAGTCGGCCACGAAGACGATGCCGTCCACGCCCTTCAGGATGAGCTTGCGGGACGCGTTGTAGTACACCTGGCCGGGCACCGTGTAGAGGTGGAAC
>JAYEKC010000004.1:0-6344 GCA_034716715.1 Gemmatimonadota bacterium
CCGCGTCGGGGCGGCGCGGCAGGGGTATCGCCACGGGACGCGCGCGCGGCAGCTGACGACGAGCCTCGGGCCCGCGACGTTCGCGTTGCCGCGCGGACGGCTCACCCAGGCCGACGGCGCGACGACCGAGTGGCGGAGCCACGTGATCCCGCGCTATCAGCGGCGCACGCGGCGCGTGGACGAGGCGGTGCTGGGGCTCTACCTCGCCGGCGCGACCAGTCGGCGCATTCGGGGCGCGCTGCGCCCGCTCATCGCGGGCGGGCCGCTGTCGAAGGACGTGGTGAGTCGCGTCGTCGCGCGCCTGACGGAGGCCTTCGCCGCGTGGCGGGCGCGGGATCTGGCCGCCGATCAGATCCGGTACCTGTTCTGCGACGGCTGGTTCCCCATCGTGCGGGTCGGGACCCGGCGCACGCGGGTGCCCGTGCTGGTCACCCTCGGCGTCACGGCGAGCGGTGCGCGACACGTGCTCGATCTCCGCGTGGCGGGCGCGGAGAGTGCGGCCGCCTGGGGGGAGGTGGTGGACCGCCTCATCCGGCGCCACATCGGCGCGCCCGTCCTCGCCGTGATCGATGGTCACGCGGCGCTGCCCGAGGCGTTGCGCGCCGCGTGGCCGCAGATCCGCATCCAGCGCTGCACCGTACACAAGCTGCGGAACCTCGTGGCCAAGGCCCCGCGCCGGCTCCACGAGGAGCGCACCGAGGACTACCGCCGGATGATCTACGCGCCGACGGGGGACGCCGTGCACGTCCAGCGGACCGCCTTCCGCGCGAAGTGGCGGCGGCTCTGCCGCGGCGTGGTGGAGAGCCTGGACGAAGCCGGCGACGACTTGTTCACGTTCCTCAGCTTCCCCCACGTCGCAGTGGAAAGCGCTGCGGACGACGAACGCGCTCGAGCGGATCAACGAGGAGTTCCGGCGGCGGACGAAGACGCAGGCCATGCTCCCGAGCGAAGACGCCGCGCTCGTCCTGCTGTTCGGGCTGCTGCACAGCGGGGCGATCACACTGCGGCGGCTGGAGGGCTGGCGCGACCTCACCCCGGGCATGGAGATCCAACCGCACCCCACACCGCACCGTCAACTACGCCAGGCCGCCTGATCGAAGGACCACCGCGGATGACGCTTCGCCCCTTTTCCATCACTTGACCGACACCACCTGAATCCACCCGACTCATCTTGGTCGATGAATGGGGTCACGAATGGGAACTTCGGCGAGAGCCGTCAGCGCCACGGCACCTCGCGCCACAGGCTGTTCGGCGATCGCAACCGCCACAAACGTCGGATCGGTGGCCGGCGCGCCTGCAGAATAAAGGTCGATCACGAAGGCCTGATGTGGCTCGACTAAGCGACAGATGCGCACATCGACGGAGTCCGTTGAGGTGCGCCTGACGGGCAGCGGCATGTGCGATCCATCGCGCCATCGGAATTCGGCGCGACCAACGCAGATCGTATGCCTGCCATCACTGCCGTTTGCAACCGACAAGGAGCACCCGAGGTTCTGGGCGGTTCGTCGGCAGGCCGTGACAGTGAACGCCCAGTACTCCCATTGTACGAGCCTGCCGCGATGGACCTCGCCAGTTGCTGGATCACCCGCGTCCACAATTGCCGGCGGGAGCCGTTGCGCACGGGCAGCACATGGACCGGCCATGGCGGCGGCTAGTGTGGCGATCGCGAGAATGCGGGGCACAATGGAGTCGGTCGAGACGAATCGGAGCTACTCGGACAGGATCAGCATTGGGTTGATGTCCGTGGCGCGTGCGATCGGTCGTAGCACGGCGAGCCCGGCCGCCACCCAAAGGATGCCGACACCGACGGCCAGGGTAAGCGCAGACGGGCGATCCAGTGCAATTCGTGTTGCAAGTGCACCGATGAGTCCCATGCCAGCGACTGCTCCCGCCGCTGAGCCCGCAAGAAGGCTCATGCCCGCGCGTGCCAGGACGAGTCCGACAATGCGTGACGTTGAGGCGCCGAGGGCGACCCGAAGGCCCAGTTCGCGGATACGCCGCGCGACAAGAGCGGCGACCGAGGCATGGACCGCTCCGGCAGCAACGACGAGAGCGACCACGGCGACAGTTGCCAGCGCGACAGAATAGAACCTCGGGCGTCGTAGCTCAGCTACGGCGGACTCCAGAGGCGCCAGGGCTGTTGCCGTCGCCGAGGGATACACGGCGTGCACAAGACGTTGGTACGCGTCGGTCCGCAGCGGTATCCGCCCGTCGGCCGACCGAAGGAGGATGGTCATCCGGGAGAGCGGAAGCTGTTCGACCGGGAGGTAGATCTGTGGCAACTGCTCTCCGAAGCGACCTCGCTGGCGCACCGCAGATGCAACGCCAACTATCTCGGCGCGCATGCCAAGGCTTTCAATGTCAAGCAAGCGCCCGACCGCCGCATCATTGCTGCCATATAGGATCCGGGCAACCTCTTCGTCCACGATAACTGCGTGACGGCTGCCACTTCGATCCTCAGGCTGGAATGCTCTTCCGCGCCGAAGCGGGATTCGGAGACAGGCGAAGAACTCGCCGGAGATCTGGCTCATCCCTACCTGCACCTGTGCATCGAAGGCCTGGCTCCCGGCGCTGACCGCGACGATAGACTGATTCCCCCCTCCGGGCATGTCCGTGGAAATCGCGATGGTCGCACGATTTGCCTGCGTCGCTAGGGCCGTACTGATTCCGCCTAAAAACGTGCGAATCCGCTCCGCATCGGCCGGCGTGACAGCCTGCATCGGCAGGCGGAAGGTTGAAGCCCACACGTCGGCCGCCACAAACCCCATGTCGACGCGCTCAAGGCGTAGCAGCGTTGCGGCGCTCGTGGCGGCACCAATCAACAACACAACAGCAAGGCCGACCGCGATGCCAGTCAATGCGTCCCGAAGTCGGGCGCCCGGCTGCCCCGTTGTGAGTCCGTGACTGCTGCGGCGGAGCACGCTTTCCGCGCCCGCTCGTTTCAGGACCGACAGAGGCACGGCTGCGACTACGGCTGCCACAAAACCCGCCAACGCGATGGCGACGCCAAACACGGCCGGGCTGAGACGTACCGATGCAAGTTCCGGGGCGGCGGGACCACCAAAGCGGCGCCCGCCCGCAAGCATTACCTCGCTGAGGACAAGGCCGACCACCGTGGTCCCGAGCACAATCTCGCCTGCCTCGCGCAGGGCGACTCGTATCAGCCGGTCTCGCGGCGCTCCCAACGCCAACCGTATCGCAGCATCACGCGTACGCTCGGTCAGGGCGGCCAGCTGCAGGGTAACGGCGCCGACCACTGAGATTGCCATCAGGAATGCCGCAGCGGCACCGAACAGCATTATTGCCATCCGGCTCCCCTTCGCAAGATGCTCGACGAGCGGCTCGACGACGAGCCGCGTGTTCGGATCCGCAGAAGTGATCGTCCAACGCGCAGCGAGCCTTGCCCGTGCCATCTGAAGCGCCTCCCGAGTCCGCAAGCGAGCGATCGCAAGGAGGAATGGAGCGTCGGATGAGCGAAGAAGTGCGCCGGCCGTCGCCTCGAGCGAGACCCACGCGTCGGTCGCAGCAGGAAAGGACTGATCTCGTGGGACGACGCCTACGATCCGGAAGTCGACGTTGTCGATTCGGAGGATGCGGCCAACCGCCGAGGCATCCGCGCCGAACAATCGGACCCACAAGGAGTCCGAAATCACCACCACACGCTCGGCGCCAGCATGGTCGTCGCCTTCGGTGAGCAGGCGACCCACGATCGGACGGACGCGTAAGACATCGAAGAACCGGCCGCCCGTCCGCACGAGCGTGACTCCCTCCGTACCTTCAGGTGTCGTCACCGCACCGGAGGCGAGAAGGTAAGCCGACTCACTCGCCAGTTCGTGCACATCGCGAACAAGTGCGTCGTGGCGCGTGAAGCTCATTCCCAAGGACGCATCTCTCGGCGACTCGACACCGATCCAAAGCAGCGTTTCCGCCTCCGACAAGCCATGGTCGGCGCGCAACGCGTCTCCGGCCGCGAACACCGTGGCGCACAACGCCAGCCCACTCCCGAGCAGTATCGACGGGGCCCTGACCCGCTGCATTAGCCGCGCGATGCGCGTCACCGCCGGTATCCGGGATTCAGCGGGTGCGCCCGACGACCGCGATCGTATCCAGCAGGCGCTGCATTGCCGTGTGGGCGGCGAGCGGCGCATCGTGCAGCAGCACGACGTATCCGTCGCGCAGCAATGCCGTCACCGGCGTATGGCGAATATCGTTCGCAGTCCACAGCGCCCCTCCTTCGTCCCAGCAAACGGGCTCATGGAGAACGCGCTTGTACTCGCGACTAGCGCCATTCCTCGTGGCCTTGGTTGTGTATGAAACATAGATGTGCGGGACGGGCCACGCCTGCGACCTGTCGAGCAGATCCAGCCCCGCCAGATGGGGTTGGCACGCGGAGCAGTCGCCCGGGGTGGTGAACGTCACGAGCTGGACCGTAGATGGGGCGACTACTCGTGTCAAACCATCCTCGCATGCCAGCGGTGTACGGACGATGCGGACCCCCAGCTTCAGGCCGCCATGGGCTTGAAGCAACATTCTCGATTTGGACTCAGGGAGTGGCGTCGGGCCGCCTTTCAGTTGCGGGGCGACGTCGCGGCACGCCCAGGCAGTCAGGCTGCACAAGGCCAGAACGCCAGCCCGCACTGACCGGGTCATCGCGCCAGACCCACCTTGTATCGCGTGAGCCGGAGGGGACCCCCCGCGTGCTCTGAGACAATGAGAAGTGTGTCGTCCCCGACGAGAGCGACCGGCTGACCCGGGCTCCAAGTGGAAGCACAACGAACTGCGAAGGTGGCAGAGTCGCAGGAAAACAAGAGGTATCGATTATCACCGGCCGTTTGGTCCCAAGTAGCATATACAGAGATGAATCCCGTTGTTGTCGGGTACATGGCCAAGTGCGCCGTCCACCGTGACTCGAATTGCTGCGTCTCGACTGCGTTCAGCGTCTGCGGAGTGAGGGGTGCAGGGAGGTACTCTGCGGGTGCACGGCGCGAGGAACCGAGGTATCGCCCGAGCGTGTCAAATATTTGAACCACGGGGGTAAGAGGCTGAACACAAAAGAGGCGACCTCCTCGGCGCGCCAGCGCGCGAAACGCATAACGAGCCGACGCGCTCCCAAGTCGCTCGCCTTCGTCGTATTGCGGATCCCGGTCGCACCCCAGCCACTTGACCCGACCGGTTGGATCGAGGGCCATCATTGTATGAACTCGCCCTCCTTGGCGCCTCCCCTGCAGCGTATTCACAAACATCCCGCCATCGAGGATCTCGAACGACGTCCCGCCCTCCTCAAGCGGAAAGACGCGCGCTCCGAGGTATGCCCCATCGAATGAATAGAGCTTGACATGATCGTCGTGCGAGAGGTCGAGGACCACGATCGTATCGTGGTGAATCCGCAGATCGGTGGGAGTGTCGAACTCTCCTTCCGCGCGCCCCCACCTCCCTGTGGCAAACCGCAGGGCGCCACGCTTGTTGTAGCTGCGTATTCGGCGACCCTTGGCGTCGAGGATGTAGATCGCGTCTGGAGTCTCGGCGATGCTACGGACGTCGACAGGCGTCTCGTCGGTGGTTCGGCCAAGGACCGTCGTGGAAATCGCAACAAGCCGGAGTTGGCCTTCCTTGTCGGCAGGGACGCGCTCATAGCCAAAGGCTGCCGCCTCGGCCGGCACCGCCGGCGCCGTCAACCTCCGCCGATCGCGCTGTTGCTCCACAGAGTCTGCGGCGCAGGCGCTGAGCAACAGGGCCAACACACCGCGTCGGATGCCAACCGACCGGGTTCGATGGGTCCGCCGAGCGGAGACACCAACCAACGGCCACGTCTCACTCCGCTTGTGGGCTTCACGACACTGCCGCGATTTCCGATGCGATGGCACGGCCGCCGCATCGGAAATCGTGCAAGGCGCTACTGCTTGCAGACCGCGCAAGCGGTTCCGCCCGGCCCGTAGCAGGTGACGGTACCGCCGGAGTACTGCCAGTAGTAGTAGTACAGGCACCCGTCTGCGAGGGCTTCGTCAGACCGGACAGTGGCCCCTTCGGTGACCGCCGGTTTGAACGCCATCATTCCGGCGGCAAGACCAACTCCCAACATCAAGTAGAGTGGCTTTTTCATTCCGCATCTCCCGTGGTGAGGCGTGGTCGGCGGGCGGGAGCGACCGCGCCCACCTCGTTTGCAGTCGAATCGATCCGGCATCGACAAGCTTGGGGCTCGCCGGCCTTGAGTCTTGACAGATTGATCTGACTTGACGATTTCAGCGGAGCCGAGCGTCGCCCGCCAATGGCTGATGTCTGGGCCTGCCGACTATCGGTGACCTCCAAATTGCCGCACCCGTAAATGCCCTGGCTCCCGCGTTCTC
>JAYEKC010000005.1:0-6276 GCA_034716715.1 Gemmatimonadota bacterium
GTCCGGCTGCCGGCGCCGCGCGGACGCATCGTCGACGTGAATGGCGCCGTGCTCGTCGAGTCGCGGCAGCTGCTCAAGGTCAGCGTGGCGCCGCGCGAGGTGGCGGCCGACGTCCAGCGCCGGGGGGACGGCGCGCAGCGGATGGCGGCGGTCACGCGCGCGCTCGCGCGGGCGGGCGTGGCGGCCGACTGGGTGGCGCGGGTCCGCGACACGACCCGTGCGTGGGTGGAGATTCCGGGCCGGTTCCTCGCCACCGACATCGCGTCCCTCACCACGATGCGCGGCGTGCACACGGAACCGGCGCTCGAGCGCGTGCCGCCCGCGAACGACGGCCTGCGGCGCCTCGTGGGCCGCGCCGACGACGCCGGCGGGCCGGTGGACGGCCTCGAGAAGTCGCTGGACGGCGTGCTGCGCGGCACCGGCGGGACCGACGCCCTCGTGCGCGACGCGCGCGGCCAGCGGATCCGCTCGCCGGGCGTCGCCACGGCGCCCGCCGAGCCCGGCAACACCGTGACGCTCACCATCTCGCGCGGCCTGCAGGACATCGCCGAGCGCGCGCTCGACGACGCGGTGACGACGATGCATGCGGCGGGCGGCGACATCGTGATCCTCGACCCGGCCACCGGCGAGGTGCGCGCGATGGCGAGCCGCCGGGCCAACGTCCTCTCGGCGGGCGCCACCGCCCTCACCGAGCCCTACGAGCCCGGTTCCACGCTCAAGCCGTTCGTGGCCGCGCGCCTCCTCGACATGGGCCGCGCGCGGCCCGACGAGGTGATGCCCACGTACGACGGCAAGTGGGAGCTCGACGGCCGCAAGATCGAGGACGACCACCCGATGCCGCGCGCGTCGCTCGCCGACGTGATCCGCTACTCGAGCAACATCGGCATCGTGCAGTTCGCCCAGCGGTTCTCGCACGACGAGCAGTTCGAGTTGCTCCGCGACCTCGGCTTCGGTACGCCCACGGGGCTGCCGTACCCGGTGGAGTCGCCGGGCACGCTCGTGCCGCCACGCCGGTGGGACGCCCTCACGCCGGCCTCGCTGGCGATGGGCTACGCCGTGACGGTAACGCCGCTGCAGCTTGCCCTCGCCTACGGCGCCATCGCCAACGGCGGCGAGCTGCTGGAACCCGCCATCGTGCGCGAGGTGCGGACGCCGGGCGGCGCGCTCGAGTGGCGGCACGAGCCGCGCGTGGTGCGGCGCGTGATGACGCCCGCGTCGGCCCGCGCGCTGCGCAGCATGCTCAAGGGCGTGGTGGAGACCGGAACCGCCGCGGGCTCGAACCTCTCGACGTTCGACGTCGCAGGCAAGACCGGCACCGCCAAGCTCACCGAGAACGGCAAGTACGTGGGGAAGTACACGGCGAGCTTCGTGGGCATGTTCCCGGCCGACGACCCGCAGCTCGTGATCCTGGTGAAGCTCGACAACCCGACGAAGTCGATCTACGGCGGCAAGGCCGCCGCGCCGGTGTCGAAGGTGGTGCTCCAGGCGGCCCTCGCCGCGCGCGACGCCGCGATCGACCGCGGCGCGCTGGCCGGTGCGCCGGGCCGCGGCGGGCGGATGCCGCTGGGCAGGTCCGGCGCGACTCCGGCGCCGGCCCGCGAGGTGGCAGTCGCGGCCGGCGCGTCCGGCGATGTGGAAGTCGGTGATGCCTCGGGGCCGGCGCACGCCGCCGGCGACGCCGCCTCGATGACGGCCGACGAACTCGCCGCCGGCGTGGGCGCGTCGCCGGAGGCCGGGGCGGCCGGTACGTGGGTGGTGCGCCTCGACGAATCGCGCGAACTGGCGCCGGCCGCGGTGGCGCTGCGCGCCGTGCCCGACGTGCGCGGCCTGCCGGCACGCCAAGCGGTACTCGAGCTCTTCCGCGCGGGCTTCCGTGCGTCGTACGCCGGGGGCACCGGGGCCGACCGTGCGGGCGCAACCGTGCCCGCCGCGGGCACGCGGGTCGCGATCGGTTCGCGGGTGGTGCTGGAGCGCGAGCGGTGACCGCGATCGGCTCGGTGCCCGCCATCGTGACCGCGCTGCGCGCAGCTGGGGTGCTCGTGGCAACGCCCGAGGGCGCGCCGGAGCACGTGCGCGGCGTGGCCGACGACAGCCGGCGGGTGACCGCGGGCGGGCTGTTCATCGCCGTCCGCGGGACGGAACGCGACGGCCACGGCTACATCGGCGCGGCGCGGACGGCCGGGGCGGCGCTCGTGCTCGCCGAGGACCCGGCGCAGGCGGCCGGCGGGCCCGCGATCATTGTGCGCGAGGGGCGCCGTGCCGCCTCCATCGCGGCCGCGGCGTACTACGGCGACCCCGCCGCGCGCCTCACCCTCGCCGCCGTGACCGGCACCAACGGCAAGACCACGACCGTCGGCATGCTCCGGCACCTGTGCGACGACGCCACGGGCACGCGCGCGGCGAGCATCGGCACGCTCGGCGTACTCGTGGGCAGCGCGGGCGAGCCGGTGGACGCGGGCGCGGGCCTCACCACGCCCGGGCCCGTGGACCTGCAGCGCGTGCTGCGGCTGCTCGCCGACCGCGGCGCGAAGGTGGTGGCGATGGAGGCGTCGTCGCACGCGCTGGCGCAGCACCGCGTGGACGGGCTGCGGTTCGCCGCGGCGGTGTTCACCAACCTCACGCGCGACCACCTGGATTACCACGGCACGATGGAGGCCTACCGCGACGCGAAGCTCTCGCTTGCGGAGCACCTGGCCCCGGACGGCACGGCGGTCGTGAACGCCGACGATCCCGCGTGGACCGCGATTCCGTCGCGCGTGCGGCGGCTCACGTTCGGGCTGGGTACCGGCGCGGACGTGCGCGCAACCGGCGTGGCATACGCGCCGGATGGCACGCGCTTTCGCCTCACGCGAGCCGCGGACGGCACGTCCGCCGACGTGCGCCTGCCCCTCATCGGCGACTTCAACGTCGTCAACGCGCTGGGCGCCGCGGCGGCGGGGATGGCGCTGGGGCTTGGCCTCGCCGACGTCGCCGCTCGCCTGGCGACGATGCCACAGGTGCCGGGCCGCCTCGAGCGCGTGGGGGAGCGCCCGACCGTGCTCCGCGACTATGCGCACACGCCCGATGCGCTCGAGCGGGCGATGACGGCGGTGCGGCCGTTCGTCGCCGGGCGGCTCATCGTGGTGTTTGGCGCCGGCGGCGACCGCGACCCCGGCAAGCGCCCGCTCATGGGCGCCGTGGCCGCCCGCCACGCCGACGCGATCATCGTTACGAGCGACAACCCGCGCACCGAGGATCCCGAGCGCATCATCGACGCGATCGTCGCGGCGATCCCCGAGGGGCGGTTCGAGCGCATCGAGGACCGGCGTGCCGCGATCAGCCGCGCGATTGCGATGGCCGACCCGGCGCGCGACCTGGTGCTGCTCGCCGGCAAGGGGCACGAGGACTACCAGGTGCGCGGCACCGTGAAGCTGCCGTTCGACGAGGCGCAGATCGTCGCGGAGCTCCTCGGCGCGCAATCCGGCGCGCGGCCCGGCGCGGGCGCGGCCGGCCGGGCGGGCGCATGACGCGGGCCTTCTGGACGCTGTCGCGCCTCGCGGACGCGCTGGCCGGGGTGAACCCGTCGACGCCCGCGCCGCCGCGCCGCGCCGGCCACGGCGACGCGTTCCCGCGCGGCCACTCCCCGGTCGCGCGCATCTGGACCGACACGCGCACCATCGGCGCCGCCGACTGCTTCGTGGCGCTGCGCGGCGACAGCTTCGACGGCCACGACTTCCTGGAGCAGGCAGTGGACGCGGGCGCGGCCGCCCTCGTGGTGGACGACGCCCGGCGCGCTCGTGCCCTGGGCGTGCCCGCGTTCGTGGTGCCCAACACGCTCACGGCGCTCGGCGCCCTGGCCCGGTACCGGCGTGAGGCGTGGGGCCGTCCCGTGGTGGCCGTGGGCGGCTCGAACGGGAAAACGTCCACCAAGGAGCTGCTGCGTGCCGCGCTTGCCGCGCGCCTCACCGTGCACGCGACGCAGGGCAACCTGAACAACCAGGTGGGCGTGCCGCTCACCCTCCTCGCCCTGCCGGACGCCGCGGACGTGGCCGTCGTCGAGGTGGGCACCAACACGCCGGGCGAGATCGCGATCCTGCGCGACATCGTGCGTCCCGACGCGGCCGTGGTGACGGCGATCGAGGAGGAGCATCTGGAAGGGTTCGGCGACCTCGCGGGCGTGCTGCGCGAGGAGGCGTCACTGCTCGACGGCGTTCCGCTGGCGGTGGTGCCGTCGCACGAAACGGCCCTGGTTGCCGAGGCGCGGCGGCGTGCGCGCCGGGTCGTGGCGACAGGACTGCCGGAGCGCGCAGTGCCAACCGCGCATGCAACCGGAGGCGATGCAGGTGCGGTCGGTGTGGGCGCACTGGTCGAGTCACTCATTGCCGACTCGGCGTCGCTCGCCGCCGACGGCACGGGCCGGCTCTCGCTCGGCGCGGTGGAGGTGACCGTCCCGCTCCGCGGCGAGCACAACCTCCGGAATGCCATGCTCGCGCTCGCGGTGGCGCGCGCGAGCGGCGTTTCCGTCGCGGACGCGGGCCGCGGGATCTCGACGCTGCAGCCGGGCGCCGTGCCCGGAATGCGGTCCGCGGTGGAACCGCTCGGGGCGGCGCTCCTCGTCAACGACTGTTACAACGCCAATCCCGGCTCTGCGCGGGCGGCCATCCGGCTGCTTGGCGCCGTGGCGGGCGCGCGGCCGCGCGTGATCGTCCTGGGCACGATGCGTGAACTGGGCGCGCATGAAGGCGCCGCCCACCGCGACATCGCCCGTGAGGCGCTGGCTTCGGGTGCGGCGCTGGTGGCCGGCATCGGCGCGTTCGCTCCGGCGCTGCGCGAACTGGCGCCGGACGATGCCCGCGTGGTGACGGCCGACGACGTGGCCGACCTGTGGCCGGCGCTCGCGCCACGGCTCGCCCGCCACGCGGCCATCCTCCTCAAGGCCTCGCGCGGCGTCCGGCTCGAGCGACTCGTGCCGCACCTCCGCGACTGGGCTGGCGTGGCTCCCCCTGCGCACCGGACGGGCTGACCAAATGCTCTACGACATCTTCTATCCGCTGCGCGAGTTCTTCTCGCCGTTCCGCGTGTTCACGTACCAGTCGTTCCGCGCCGCGGGCGCGGCGGTCACGGCGCTGCTCGTGGCGTTCGTCGTCGGGCCGGCCATCATCCGCTGGCTCCGCCGGATGCAGGTGCATCAGGTGGTGCGCGAGGGGACGCCGGACTCTCACGCGGAGAAGGGCACCACGCCGACGATGGGCGGGTTCATCATCCTCGCCGCGACGGTGGTCCCGACGCTGCTGTGGATGCGGACAAACAACCGGTACGTGTGGCTGGCGCTCCTCACCACCCTGTGGATGGGCGGCATCGGCTTCCTCGACGACTACCTCAAGCTGCGGCAGAAGCGCGCGGGGCTGAAGAACGAGGGCCTCGTGGAGCGCTGGAAGCTGGCGGGGCAGGTGACGCTCGGCGTGGCGCTCGGCTGGTACCTCTGGAAGGTGCCGCTCAACCAGCTCCCCGGCGCGTCCACCACGGTGCCGTTCTTCAAGGACGTGCTCATCGTGCCCGCGACCGTCGGCCTCGCGTGGGCCTACGTGCCGTTCGTCACCTTCGTCGTCACCGCCATCTCGAACTCGGTGAACCTCACGGACGGCCTGGACGGACTCGCGAGCGGCCTCATGGCCATCGCGATCGGCACGTTCGCCGTGTTCGCGTACGCGATGGGCCGCACCGACACGTCGAACTACCTCGGCCTCTTTTACCTCCGCGGCGCGGGCGAGCTGACCGTGTTCTGCACGGCCGTCCTCGGCGCGTGCATCGGCTTCCTGTGGTTCAACGCGAAGCCCGCGCAGGTCTTCATGGGCGACACCGGGTCGCTTGCGCTCGGCGGCGCGATGGCCGCGGTGGCCACGCTCCTCAAGTCCGAGTTTCTGTTCGTGTTCATCGGCGGCGTGTTCGTGGCCGAGACCGCGTCGGTGCTCCTGCAGCGGGTGGTGTTCAAGTACCGCAAGCGGCGGCACGGGCTCGAGTTTGCCAAGGCGAATCGGCTCTTCCTGCGCGCGCCGATCCACCACCACTTCGAGCTGAAGGGCTGGCCGGAGTCGCAGGTCGTCGTGCGGTTCTGGATCATCGGCGTGCTCTGCGCGTTCGTGGCGCTGGCCACGATGAAGCTGCGGTGACGCCCGCGCGGTCGCTGACCCCGGGGTCCCGCGAGGCGGCGGTCGCCCGGCTCGCCGCGGGCGAGGTGGCGGTGATTGGCCTCGCGCGGAGCGGCGTGGCCGCCGCGCAGCTGGCGGCCCGCGAGGG
>JAYEKC010000006.1:0-6263 GCA_034716715.1 Gemmatimonadota bacterium
CAGTGGTCGGGCAGCGGATTCGTGGCCGTGGACGTTTCCAACGAGGCGTTCAAGCTGGGCATCAACTTCCTGGTCTACGTGCTCACGCACTGAGTAGACAGAAGACAGTAAACAGTAGACCGTAGACGGTAGACCTCCAACACCTCCCTCCGTGACTTCCACCGAAACCACACCCGCCCTCGAGTCCGCCGACGACATCGCGCTCGCCGACCGCCTCAAGGCGGGAGTCGACCAGGTCAACGCCGAGCTGCACAAGCTGATCGTCGGGCAGGAGACAGTGATCGAGCAGGTGCTGCTCTCGCTCTTCGCGGGTGGCAACAGCCTGATCGTCGGCGTGCCGGGGCTGGCCAAGACCCTGCTCATCAACACCATCGCGAAGGTGCTCGACCTGAAGTTCTCGCGCATCCAGTTCACGCCCGACCTGATGCCGAGCGACATCACGGGCACCGACATCATCCAGGAGGACGCGGAGAGCGGCCGGCGCAGGCTGGTGTTCACGCCCGGGCCGGTGTTCGCGAACATGGTGTTGGCCGACGAGATCAACCGCACGCCGCCCAAGACGCAGGCCGCCCTCCTGGAGGCGATGCAGGAGCACCGCGTGACGGTGCAGGGCAAGACGTACCCGCTGGCCGAGCCGTTCCACGTGTTCGCCACGCAGAACCCCATCGAGCTCGAGGGCACGTACCCGCTGCCCGAGGCACAGCTCGACCGCTTCATGTTCCACATCGTGATGGACTACCTCGGCGAGGACGACGAGGTGCTCGTCGTGACGCGCACGACGGCGACGATGAACCAGCAGTTCGCGCACGCTCTCACGGGCGACGACGTGAAGGCGTTCCAGGCGCTCGTGCGCCGCGTGCCCGTGGCCGACGCCGTGGCCCGCTACGCGGTGCAGCTCACGCGGGCGAGCCGGCCCGGCCCCCGGGCGCCCAAGTTCGTGAACGAGTGGGTGAGCTACGGCGCGTCCACCCGCGCGCCCCAGCAGATGGTGCTCGCCGGCAAGGCGCGCGCCCTGATGCAGGGCCGCTACCACGTGAGCTTCGACGACATCCGCGCCCTCGCCAGGCCCGTCCTCCGCCACCGCATCCTCATGAACTTCCACGCGGAATCGGAGAAGGTGACGTCGGAGCAGATTATCGAGCAGCTGCTCGGCGCCGTCCCGGTCCCCGGCTCGGGCATGCGGTAGGTGCCGTCGCGGTTGCCGTGACCCGCCACCTGTCATCCGTCACCCATCACCCGTAGTTGATGTCTTCTCACGCTTCGATCCCCGGCACCCAGTTCCTCGATCCCGCCGTCCTGTCGCGGATCGGGAACCTCGAGTTCGTCGCCAGGGTGGTGGTGGAGGGGTTCATCAACGGCCTCCACCGCTCGCCGCACCTCGGCTCGTCCACGGATTTTGCCGAGCACCGGCAGTACATGCCCGGCGACGACATCCGGCGCATCGACTGGCGCGTGTTCGCGCGCACCGACCGCTTCTACGTCAAGGAGTTCGAAGCCGAGACCAACACGAACTTCCTGCCCATCGTGGACGTGTCGCCGAGCATGCGGTATCGCGGCACGTCCGCCGGCGGACCCCGCGTGAGCAAGCTGGAGTACGCGTGCTTCCTCGCCGCCGCGCTCGCCTACTTCTCCAGCAGCCAGCGCGACCGGGTGGGCCTCGCCACGTTCGACGGCGACATCGTGGACTACGTGCCGCCGTCCGCGCGGCACCTGCAGCAGGTGCTCTTCGCCCTCGATCGCGCGCACCGCGCCGGCGCCACCCGGAGTCCCGGCGAGCAGTCGGCCGGCGACCTCGCGTCCCCGCGCGCGCCGAGGCCGGCCAATCCCGACGCGCCGCCCGACCAGCAGCCGACGGGCCGCACGATCCTGCTCGAGCCCCTGCGGAAGCTGTCCGACACCGTCCGGCGCCGGAGCATCGTCCTCCTCATCTCCGACCTGTACCAGGACCCGCAGGCGATCTTCGACGCCGTGGATCACCTCCGCGGCCGTGGCAACGACCTCATCTGCTTCCATCTGCTCGACCGCGACGAGATCGAGTTTCCGTTCACGGACGCGAGCAACTTCATCGACGTCGAGACGGGCACGCGCATGCCGCTCGTGCCCGATTACCTGCGCAAGCAGTACCGCGCGCTGGTGCAGGAGCACACCGACCAGTTGCAGCGGATGGCGCGCGAGCGGAAGGTGGACTACGCGCGGTTCGACACGTCGGAACCCATCGCCGACGCGCTCTACGCGTACCTTGGCGCGCGCGAGCGCTTCAACCGGGTGCGCTGACCGATGTCCCTGCTTGCGCCCTGGTTCCTGGCCGGCCTGCTGGCCATCGGCGTGCCGATCGCGGTGCACCTGATCAACCGCGAACGGAAGACCGTGGTGCCGTTCCCGTCGCTGATGTTCCTCCAGCGCGTGCCGTACCGTTCGGTGCGCCGGCAGAAGCTCCGCCACCTGCTCCTCTTTGCCCTGCGCTGCCTCGCGCTGATCCTCTTCGTGGCCGCGTTCGCGCGCCCGTTCTTCACGCGCGGCCGGTCGGTGGACGCCGCGGGTGGCGCGCACGAGCGCGTCATCCTCCTCGACCGCTCGTATTCGATGGGCTACGGCGCCCACTGGCAGGCGGCGAAGGACTCGGCCCGGGCCGCCATCGGCGCGCTGCGTCCCGGCGACCTCGTGACCCTCGCCACGTTCGCCACCGACGCGGCCGCGCTCACCGAGCCCACCGGCAACCGCGCTGACATCGAGCGGGCCATCGACCGCGTCGCGCTCAGCGCCGAGGGCACGCGCTACGGGCCCGCGCTCAAGTTCGCCGGCGACATCCTCGCGGCCGCGAGCGCGCCCACGCGCGACATCGTCCTCATCAGCGACTTCCAGCGCCGCGGCTGGTCCAGCCGCGCCGAGCTGCGGATGCCGCCCAACGTCGAGATCCGTACCGTGGACGTGTCGTCGCCCGACGTCGCCGACGTCGCCGTGACCTCGGTCTCCACCGACCGTGACGCCGCGGGCGCCAGCGCGCCCGTCACGGTCACGGCGCGCCTCTCGAACACCGGCGCCGCGCCCAAGACCGTCGAGGCGTCGCTCGAGCTGGGCGGCCGTGCGGTGGGGTCCACGCGCGTGACCATCCCGGCGTCCGGGTCGGCGCAGGCCGTGTTTCCCGCGACGAACGTCCCCATCGGCGTGACGCGCGGCGTGGTGCGCGTGCCCAACGACGCGCTCGCGGCGAACGACACGTTCCGGTTCACCCTCGCACCCGACGAGGCGGTGCGCGTGCTCGTCGTCGAGCCGGTGGCGGCGCGCCTCAACCAGTCGTTGTTCTTCCGGCGCGCGCTCGAGATCGGCGACGCCCCGCGCTTCCGCGTGGACGTGCGCCGCGTGGACTCGCTGGCCCCGCGCGACGTCGCCAACCGCGCGCTCATCGTGCTCGACGAGGTGGCGCCCCCGGGTGGCGAGAGCGGCGCCGCGCTCCGCCGCGAGCTGCAGGACGGCGCCGGGGTGCTCTTCGTGCCCGGCGCGATCGCCGCGGACCGCGTCCCGAAGGAGTGGGCGCCCGTCCTCCGAACCGGACTCGCCGAGGTCACGCAGCGCGCCGGTCCCGGCGGCTTCACCGGCGCGCGTATCGCGCGGGTGTCGTACTCCAGCCCCGTCTTCGAGGCGTTCGCGGCGCCGGGGAGCGGCGACTTCGCCTCGGCCCACGTGTTCCAGCATCGCGCGTTACGCGTCACGGGCGACAGCGGCGTGCTCGCGTGGTTCGACGACGGCACCCCGGCGCTCGTTGAGCGGCAGGTGGGCCTCGGCCGGCTGCTCGTGTGGGCCGCGTCGCTGGACGACTACTGGACCGACCTTCCCACGCAGCCCGTCTTCCTGCCGTTCGTACGCCAGCTCGCGCGCCACGCCGGCCGCTACAGCGACCCACGGCCCTGGTTCACGGCTGGCGAGGTGCTCGACCTCACCCGCCACGGCGAGCTGCTCGAGGGCCTGGTGCCGCGCCCGGAGCCGGGCGAGCCGTCGCCCGTGCTGACCCTCGTGTCGCCGTCCGACAGGCGCTTCCGGTTCAGCGACAGCGTGCGGACGGCACCGCTCAGCGAAGCCGGGTTCTACGAGCTGCGGGGGCCCAACACGGCGGCGGGCAGCGGACGGCCGGTGGCGGTGAACGTGGACCTCGCCGAGTCGGACCTGGCCCACCTCGAGCCGCGCGAGCTCGTGGCGGCGGCCCTCGCGTCCACGGCCGCGGCGGCGACGCCCGGCGCCGTGGGCAGCGCCACTCCGGCGGAAAGGGAACGTGCACAGCGTGTCTGGTGGTATCTTCTCGTTGGGGCGTTCCTCGTGCTGGCGGCGGAGACCTTCCTCTCCAACCGCCTCTCGGGCATCGCGTCAGCGTGAGCAGGGAGGACGGACATGATTGAAGTCCACGGCGGCGTGCTTGCGGGCGGTGACGCTCTGGCGACGGCGGTGCGCGACGTGCGCGGCCGGTGGCGCCTCAAGCACGCGTTGCGCGGCGCGGCCCTCGCGGTGGCGCTCCTCGCAACAATGTGGATCCTCCTCGCGGTCGTGCTGCGCGCGGTCCATTACGGCAGCGCAGCGGTGATCGCCGCGCGCCTTTCCGGCCTCGCCGTGGCCGCGCTCTGTGTGTGGCGCCTCGTGGTGCGCCCCCTGCGCCAGGCCCCGGACGACGCCCGGGTGGCGCTCTACGTCGAGGAGCACGAGCGGTCGCTCGGCGGCGCGTTCGTCACCGCCGTCGAGCTCCAGGCCGGCGATGGCGCGCGGGCGGGACTCGGCGGCATCGGCGCACGGCTTGTGCGCGCCGCCGTGGACGGCATCCGCGGCGTCGACGCCGGCCGCCGCGTGGACGCCGGCGACCTCAGGTCGTCGGCTGCGATGTTCGCCATGGCGCTCGTCGCCGCGGTGCTCACGTTCACGTTCGGGCCGGCCACGCTGCGCACCGGCGCGCAGCTCATGCTCACGCCCTGGGCCGGCGCCGACCCGGGCAACGCGTTCGCCATTCGCGTGACGCCGGGCGACGCGACCATCGCCAAGGGCGGCGACCAGCTCATCGCCGCCACGCTGAATGGGTTCACGTCGGAGAACGTCGAGCTCGTGGTGAAGAGCGAGGGCTCGCCGTCGTGGACGCGGCTCCCGATGGGCGCCGATTCCAGCGGCCGCTGGGCGTTTCGCCTCTTCGACGTGTCCGTGCCCACGGAATATGCGGTGGAGTCGGAGGGCATCCGCTCGCCGACGTACAAGCTGAACGTGGCACCCATCCCGTACGTGGCGACGATGGACCTCGAGTACCGGTATCCCGCGTACACGCAGATGCCGTCGCGCCAGGTGGACAGCACGGGCGACATCGCCGCGCTCACGGGCTCGATGGTGCGCGTGCGCGTGACGCCCACGGTGGCCGCCACGGGCGGCCGGCTCGTCGTGGACGGCGGCGACACGCTCGCGCTCTCGCCCACGCAGGACGGGCGCCTCATCGCGATGATGCGGGTGACGAAGTCGGGCTTCTACAAGGTTGAGCTCGCCGGCCCCGACGGCCGGCCCGTGAGCGCGTCGCTCGACTACACGATCGACGCGCTGCCCGACCGGCCGCCGTCGGTGAACATCGGCAAGCCCGGGCGCGACGTGCGCGTGCTCTCGGTGGACGAGGTGTTCTCCGACTCGAAGGCCGAGGACGACTACGGCGTCGCGAAGCTCGAGCTTGCGTTCTCGGTGAACGGCGGCGAGGAGCGGGTCGTGCCCCTCTTCTCGGCCACCGCGCGCGCGCTGCGCGAGGTGGCGGCCGGCCACACGTTCATGCTGGAGGACATGAAGCTTCAGCCCGGCGATCAGATCTCGTATTACGCCCGCGCGACGGACAACAACGTCGTGTCCGGCCCGGGCAAGGCGTCCACCGACATGTACTTCCTCACGGTGCGCCCGTACGACATGGATTACCGCCAGGGCCAGCAGGGCGGCGGCGGTGGCGGCGGGGGCGGCGGGGGCGGGCAGCAACAGCAGGACAGCCCCAACCGGCTCTCCGAGCAGCAGCGGCAGGTGATCTCGGCCACGTTCAACCTCGCCCGCGACTCGGCGACGCTCGAGGCCAAGGTGCTGGCGGAGAACGTGGCTACCGTGCGGCTCGCACAGCAGCGGCTCAAGGAGGAAACGGCCCGCCTCGCCGAGCAGCTCGTTTCACGCGGCATCGCCGGCGGCGACACGGCGTGGGCGAAGATCGCGAAGATCCTGCCGCGCGCCGTGGCGCAGATGGATTCCGCGGAAGCGCGCCTCGTGGCGCCCAC
>JAYEKC010000007.1:0-6224 GCA_034716715.1 Gemmatimonadota bacterium
GGGCGGGGCCCGGTGATGGCGCGCGGCCCCGTGCAGTGCCACGACATTACGGTGTACCCCGCGGTGGGCTTCGCGGGCGGCGCGTGCGGCGGCTACGGCCTGCTGCTCGACATCAGCGACCCGGCCAACCCGAAGCGGCTCTTCGCCGCCGCCGACTCGAACATGCAGTTCTGGCACTCGGCCACGTTCTCGAACGACGGCAGCAAGGTGCTGTTCTCGGACGAGTGGGGCGGGGGCTCGGCGCCGCGGTGCCGCTCGACCGACAAGCTCGAGTGGGGCTCGGACGCCCTCTTCACGATCGAGAACCGGCGCACGCTCACGTTCAAGAGCTACTACAAGATGCCGGCCGCGCAGACGCAGTTCGAGAACTGCGTGGCGCATAACGGGTCGCTCGTGCCCATCCCCGGCCGCGACGTGATGGTGCAGTCGTGGTACCAGGGCGGCGTGTCGATCTTCGACTGGACCGACGCGGCGCACCCGGTGGAAATCGCGTTCCACGACCGTGGTCCGTACGACGTGCAGGGCGCCGGCGCGAACGCGGGCACGTGGTCCGTCTACTGGTACAACGGCTACATGTACAGCTCCGAGATCGGCCGCGGGCTGGACGTGTTCGAGCTCCTGCCGAGCTACTACCTCTCGCAGAACGAGATCGACGCGGCGAAGACCGTGCATTTCGACTACCTGAACGTGCAGGGGCAGCAGAAGATCACGTGGCCGCCGAGCTTCTCGCTCACGCGCGCGTACGTGGACCAGCTCGAGCGGTCGAAGGGGTACGCTGCGGCGAAGATCGCGACCATTCGCGCGGACCTCGCGGCGGCGGAGAAGCTGGCGGGGCCGGCACGCACTGACGCCCTGAAGAAGATGGCGGCGCAGCTTCACCAGGACGCCACCGGCTCGCCGGACGCGCGGAAGGCGCACATGATGGCGGCCTCGATCGACCAGCTCGCCGCGGCGAAATAGCGGCGCGCCCGGCGGCAGGTCACGGCGACCCGGCGCAGCGCGCGCCGGGACGCCGTGTCGCGTCAGGACCGCTTTGCGCCACCGTGGCCCGGGCGCCTTGCGATTCCAGCGTCGATCCCGGAGAATTTGAGTGACGCTTGCCGTGGGCGCCGCGTGAACGGGAGGCATGACGTGGGTGACGACAGGGCCGGCATGAACGCGCGCAACACCGTGCTCGTCATCGAGGACGAGGCCGCGGTACGCCGCACCATCGTGCGAATGCTGCAGATCGAGGGGTTCGACGTGGCCGAGGCCCGCGATGGGTCCGAGGCCGTGCACATCTACGCGGAACGATCCGCCGAAATCGTCGCTGCGACGCTGGACATGATGATGCCGAACACGGACGGACGCGAAACGCTCGCGATGTTGTCGCAGTTCGCGCCCGACCTGCCGATCGTCGTGTCCACGGCACTCCCGCAGCCCGACAACCTCATCGGGCGGGTGCCCGGCACGCGGGCCGTCGGCTACCTGCAGAAACCGTACACGCCCCGCCAGTTGTCGGCCGAACTGCGCCGGGTGATCGCCGAGGCTGCCGGGCCGGCCTGAGGGCGGCGGTGGTGCGCCATCGGTGCGCGCCGCAGTAGAATACGGGGTCCCGGCGGCGCCTCTTGTGGCGCCGCGGTTCGCATCCTCACTCCCCGGGCCGGAGCGCGCGCCGATGCAAGACCACGTCGACGTCATCACGTCCCTGCAGGCCACGTGGAACCAGATCGTGGCCGGCCTCCCCGACATCCTGACCGCGGTGCTGCTGCTGCTGCTCGGTTGGGTGCTGGCTCGCGTCGCGCGGCGGCTCGCCACGAAACTCTTCCGGTTCCTCAAGGTGGACACCCTCGCCGAGAACATCGGGATCGAGGGATTCCTGATCCAGGGCGGCGTGGAATTCACCACCGTCACGCTGCTGGCGGGGGCGATCTACTGGGGAATCCTGTTCCTGACGTTCGTGGCGCTGCTCAACATGCTGGCGGTGCCTGCTGGGATGGCGCTCCTCGAGCGGATCGTGCTGTTCATCCCGAACGTCGTGGTTGCCGTGATCGTGCTGATCTTCGGCACGGTCGTCTCCCGCTTCGTCGGCGCCGTGACGTACACGTACCTCAACAACGTGGGCAGCCGCGGTGCGACGGTGATTGCCGCGGTGGCGAGGTTCGCGATGCTCGGGTTCGTGATCGCGATGGCCGTCGAACAGCTGGCGCTCAAGAGCGAGATCCTCGTCTCGGGCTTCCAGATCGCGTTCGGCGCGCTCTGCCTGGCCCTTGCGCTGGCCTTCGGGCTTGGCGGCCGCGACTGGGCCGCGAAGATCCTCGAGAAGTTCTGGAAACCCTGACCGACGGCCGATGATCATCGACTGCCACGTGCACCTGAATCACTACGCCGACGAGAACGTCGACGCCCTGAGCGCCAGCCTGTCCAAGCTGCAGGCCACCATGCGCCGGAACCGCGTCGACGCGGCCATCATCCTCACGTCGTACAAGATCTCGCCCGGGCGCCCGTCCACGCGCCAGGTGGTGGACGCCGTTAAGCAGACGAACAACCTGTACGTAGTGGCCGGGATCAACTACGAGTCCTTCGGCCCGGAAGTCGTCGAGGAATACGACGACCTGCTCGCGTCCGGGTCGCTGAAGGGGCTGAAACTCTACCCGGGATACCAGCCGTTCTACCCGAATGACCCGAAGCTGGAACCGGCCTACGAGCTCGCCGCCCGGCACGACGTGCCCGTGATGATCCACTGCGGCGATACCTACTCGCCGCGCGGCAAGGTGAAGTACGCCCACCCCCTGCACGTGGACGAGGCCGCGGTCGACCATCCCGACGTGAAGTTCGTGATCTGCCACCTTGGCAATCCGTGGCTCGCCGACTGCATGGAAGTGGTGTACAAGAACGCCAACGTGTACGCCGACATCTCCGGGCTGGTGCTTGGCGACTTCACGGACCGCTTCGAGGCATATATGCGGAAGCAGCTCCAGGACCTGCTCGTCTGGGGCGTGGACCCGTCGAACGTGCTCTACGGCACGGACTGGCCCATCTCGTCGATGGAGTCGTACCTCGAGTTCATGGAAGAACTCAAGATCCCGGTCAAGGAGCGCGACGCGATCATGTGGGAGAACACCGCCAACGTGTTCAAGCTGCCGCGGCCGGCCGGGCCGGGGGGGCTGGGCTCCATCCTGGGGCGGATCTAGCGGATGCCCCAGAAGCGGCCCGTCATCGTCCGCAACACGACGCCGGAGGACTTCGCCGGCATCGTGGAGATGTGCCGCTCGGTGTACACCAGTTCGCATCCGTGGACGATCGAGCAGCTCACGTCGCACCACACGGTGTTCCCGGAGGGGCAGTTCGTGGCCGTAGATCCCGCCGACGGCACGCTGCTGGGCATGGCGGCCAGCCTCATCATCCTCTGGGACGACTACGAGGCGCAGGGCACATGGCGCGGCTTCACCGACCACGGGATGTTCACCAACCACGACCCCGAGTACGGGCACACGCTGTACGGCGCCGAGGTGATGGCCCGTCCAACGGAACAGGGGCGGGGCGTGGGCACGGCGCTGTACAAGGCGCGGCGCGAGCTGGCGGAACGGCTGAAGCTGCTCCGCATTCGCGCGGGCGCGCGACTGCGCGGCTACGGCACCTACGCCGGCGAGCTCACGCCGGTGGACTACGTGCTGAAGGTCGTTCGCGGAGAGTTGTTCGACCCCACGCTGAGCTTCCAGCTGCGCCGCGGGTTCCACGTGATCGACGTGGTGAGCGGCTACCTCCGGCACGACGAGGAGAGCCTGGGGTACGCGGCCACCATCCAGTGGCTGAATCCCGCCGTGGCGAAACCGGAAGACTATGGCACGGCAAACCCCGCGTTCGCGCCGTACGCCCCCAGGCCCGGCACCTGAGCCCGCCGTGCGGCCGACGGAGGCGCGCGAGGCGCGGTACCAGTCCGGTGCGTTCGCGGCAGCGGCGCCGCTCGTGCCTGCGGAGCCGAAGCCGGGCGGGCTGCTGCGCGCGGCGGCGGGCGCCGTGGGCCGGTGGCTGCGCGCCGTCGGAGTCACGATGGTGATCGTGTACGCCGTCGGGTGGGTGGCCCTGAGCGCGGGGCTGCCCCTGGTCACGCGCGTCACCTGGATGGCGCCATCCATCGAGAACACGCTGGCAAAGCGCTACGCGGCCGACGCGATGCGCCCGTACGCGCTGCCGCGCGACGCCGCCATCACGCCGCTGGATGCCGGGATCGCGCTCTCCTCCATGGGTACGGCGCCCAAGGGTGCCGGCGCGGGCTTCACCTACCGCACGCTCGACCACCGCCCTGACGTGCCGTGGCGCCACATGGAGTTTGCCGACGCGCTGTTCCCGGGCGCTCGGAGGTCGCCGTACAACGGCCCGGACCCCATGAGCATCGTCGCGGCGGCCGCCCGGGGACTCACCCCGGCGCAGCGGGCCGCGCTGCGGCCGTACGGCACGGCGGAGGTGTGGGCGACGTTCGACCGCGTGGTGCGGGCGCCGCAGGTGGACATCGTGGCGGGCCGCTTCGTCCTGCCGTTCGGCCCCGAGGCGCGGGCGTCGTGGATGCCAATCACCAAGTTCACCGAGTCGAAGGAGCTGGCGTACGCCGGCGTCGCGCGTGCGGCGTGGCTGCTGTCCGAAGGCCGCCGCACTGAGGCCGAGGCGGCGCTGCGGGGCGTGATCTCGTTCGGGTTTGTGTTCGTGGACAACGGCACGACGCTCATCGAGGAACTCATCGGCGACGTCATCGTCGGCATCGGGCGCGCGGGCCTGCGCGACCTCTACGCGGCGACGG
Source organism: Gemmatimonadota bacterium (assembly GCA_034716715.1). Classification (GTDB taxonomy): domain Bacteria; phylum Gemmatimonadota; class Gemmatimonadetes; order Gemmatimonadales; family Gemmatimonadaceae; genus Fen-1231. The sequence continues at coordinate 4,778 of JAYEKC010000007.1, forward strand.
GCGACGCGCGGCTCGCGGCGCTGGACGCGGCCGTCACCGAGGCGCAGCGGCTCAGCCAGGCAGGCAGCCCGGCGCCGTGGCCGCGCGGCCCCTTCGCGGACTCGCGCGCGGGAATGCTCGAGATGAGCACGCGTCCCGGCCGCCTCACGCTGCCCGAACGCGTCGAGACCCTCTACGCCGTCACGTCCACGACCTGCGGGTCGACGCGCGACCTGGTACTCGGCGAATCCCCCGGCGTGCGCGCCGCGTTCGAGGCGGTGCGGCGCGACTACGCGGGGCTGCCCGGCCAGCGCGCGGTGGTGGACCTCATCGAGCGCCAGCCGCTGGACGGCCTGTCGCGCCAGCAGGCCTCGAGCGGCCCGGGCGGGCAGTTCGTGGACGCGATCTCGCGCGCGTACTTCAATCCGCGCATCGCGAGCTGCTTCGCAGGGAACCGGCTGTCGTCGATCTACTAGCCGCGCGTCAGCCTCGCTGCTCGGCGAACACCGGCGCCATCAGCCCCGCCGCCGAGCGGCCGTGCGGATCCTGCAGCGCACGGATCTCATTCACCAGCTCGAGCGCGCTCTTCGTGCACGGCGGCAGGTCGCGGTCGCTCGCGCCGAGGGGCGTCACGCGCTGGCCCCACCGCACCAGCAACGACGCCCAGGTGAGCCCGCCGCCAAAGCCAGGCATCAACAGCAACCCGCCGGGCTTCACCCGGCCCGCCTCGAGCGCCTCGACGAGCGCCACCGGTACCGTGGCCGCGCTCATGTTGCCGTAGCGTTCTACCGTCAGCATCACCTTCGCCATCGGGATGCCGGCGTGCTTCGCGACGCCCTCGATGATGCGCAGGTTGGCCTGGTGCGGCACCACGAGGTCCACCTGGTCCGTCGCAACGCCACACTGCGCCAGCACCCGCGCCGACGCCTCGCTCATCGCGCGCACCGCGTGCTTGAAGATCACCGGCCCCTCGAAGTCCCAGAGCGTGTCGCCGAGCGAGACGCCGAGGTTGGCGTAGCCGCAGCCGATGCCGCGCACGCGCAGGGTGGGCCGCGCCTCGGCGTCGCAGCCGAGCACGGCGCCGAGCACGCCTTCCTCCCGCTCCGACGCCTGGAGCACGACCGCCGCGGCGCCGTCGCCGAAGAGCACGGCGACGTTCCGGTTGCTCCAGTCCATGTAGCGGGTGATGAGTTCCACGCCGATCACCACGGCGTTCTTCACCACGCCGGTGCGGATCATCGCCGTGGCCGTGCTCAGGCCGTAGAGGAAGCTCGTGCATGCCGTGTTCAGGTCCATCGCGGCGGCCTTCGTGGCGCCGAGGGCCACCTGCACGCCCGACGAGCTGTTGGGCACCGCCTCGTCGTTGCTGCAGCTCCCGTAGACGATCAGCTCGACGTCGGCGGCGTCGAGGCCGGCGCACGCGAGGGCCCGCGCCGCGGCCACCGTCGCCATCTCCGTGGCCGACACG
>JAYEKC010000008.1:0-6209 GCA_034716715.1 Gemmatimonadota bacterium
GGGGGCGCCCTGTGGCACTCGGGAATCGTCGTCGCGCGCGCGGCGGATTTCCTCGACGCCCTCGCGATGTACGTGCCGGAGGTCGCCGGCGGGCTGCGCCGCCTCGAGGGCGGCGACGTCGCGGGTTTCACCGCGCTGGTGCGCCCGGTGAGCATCGAGCGCGGGCTGCTCGAGCGCCTCGGCCGCCTGCTCGTGATGGCGCCCGAGTTCGGCTGGGACGATGTGGGCACGTGGGCCGGGCTCCGGCGCGTGCGCGCCCTCGACGACGACGGCAACGGCGCGCTCGGCGCGGCCCATTTCGTGGACGCGACGGGAAACGTCGTCCACGCCGAGGGGGGGACGGTGGTCGTGTTCGGGGCGTCGCGGCTGCTCGTCGTCACGCGGCCGGGGCTGACGTTCATCACGACGCTCGAGCGCGCGGCCGACCTCAAGCCCCTACTCGACTCGCTGCCCGGCAGTGCGCGGATCAACCCGGGGTCGCTCGGCAAGCCGTAGCCCGTCGCAGGAGCCGCGCCTATCTTCCGGCAGACTTCCATGCCCTCGCCGTTCTTCTACCGCATCACCGACGGCATCCGCATTACGGTGCGGCCGACGTTCCTCCCGGAACAGTCCATTCCGGAGCAGCGGCAGTACGTGTTCGCCTACAACGTGCGGATCGAGAACACCGGCGAGCAGTCGGTGCAGCTGCTGTCGCGGCGGTGGCGCATCCACGATTCGATTGGCGAGGACACCGTGGTCGCCGGCGACGGCGTGGTGGGGGAGCAGCCGTTGCTCGTGCCGGGGGCCGTGCACGAGTACCAGAGCTTCTGCGTGCTGAAGTCGCCCAACGGCCACATGGAAGGCGAGTACCGGTTCATCCGGGCCGACACGTCGCGGTTCGAGGCGTCCATTCCGCGCTTCACGCTGACCGCCGACGAGTGGCAGGGCAGCTCGAGCTGAGCGCCCGGCGGTGACCGGGCCGGCCGCCGCCCCGCCGGCCATCGGGCCGGACGACGTTTCGCGCTGGCGCGCCGACACGCCGGGCGCCACGCGGCGGCACCACCTGAACAACGCGGGCGCCGCCCTCCAGCCCCGCCCCGTGCTCGACGCCGTGCGGCAGCACCTCGAGCTCGAGTCGGAGATCGGCGGATACGAGGCCGCGGCGGCCGCGCAGGCCCGGCTCGACGACGCCTATCGCGCCGTCGCCGCGCTGGTCGCCGCGCGGCCCCACAACATCGCCATCACGTCGAGCGCCACGGCGGCCTACGGCGTGGCGCTCTCCGCGTTTGACCTCGCGCCCGGCGACGCCATCGTGACGACGCGCGCCGACTACCTGTCGAACCGCATCATGTTCGAATCCCTCGCCGCGCGCCGTGGGGTTCGCCTGCTCGAGGCGGCCGACCTGCCCAGCGGGGGCGTGGACCCGGACAGCGTGCGCGCCCTCGTGCGCGCCGAGCGCCCGCGGCTCGTCGCCGCCACGTGGGTCCCGACGTTCGGCGGCATGGTGCAGCGCGTGGAGGACGTGGGCGCGGTCTGCGCCGCGGAGGACGTTCCGTACCTCGTGGACGCGTGCCAGGCGGTTGGGCAGCTGGTGGTGGACTTCGCCGCGGTCAAATGCGACTTCCTCGCCGCGACGGCGCGCAAGTTCCTCCGCGGCCCCCGGGGCATCGGGTTTCTCGCCGTGTCCGACGGCGCGATCGAGCGGAAACTGCACCCGTTGCTGCCGGACATGCGCGGCGCGTCGTGGGAGGCGCCGGGCCGCTACCGGCTGTACGACGGGGCGCGGCGGTTCGAGCAGTGGGAGCAGCCGCTTGCCCTCGTGATCGGCATGGGCGCCGCCGCGCGGTACGCCGTCGAGGTCGGGGTGGCCCGGGCGTCGGCCCGGGCGCACGGCCTCGCGGCCGACGTGCGCGCGCGGCTCGGCGCCATTCCCCGCGTGCGGTGCCTCGACCGGGCGGAGCGGCTGTCGGCGATCGCCTCGTTCGAGTGCGAGGGAATCGAAGCCGGCGCGGTGGTGCGCGCGCTCCGCGAGCGCGGCGTCAACACCTCGTCGCAGGGCGTCGACGAGAACGCCGTTGCCCTCGGCCGGCTGGGGGCCGCGTCGTTGCTGCGCGTCTCCCCGCACTACTACAACGGCGACGCCGACCTCGACGCGGTCGAGGCGGCCCTGCGGGACCTCGTCAGGCCGTAGGCGCGTCGCGGCGCGCCCGCGCCATCCGGGTGAAGAGCCACGTGGCCGCGACGACCGTCGCCAGCAGCGTGCAGACCGCCAGGAACCGGGCGCCGCGTGCGATGGCGAGGTCGTCGCGCAGGAGCCCGGCGTGGGAGAGCAGGTAATGCCAGTCGTGGCCGCCGCCGTCGGGGGAGAAGCTCACCAGGTCGAGTTCCTCGGCGCGGGCATCGGCGATGTACGGCGCGAGGTGCGCGAGGCTGGCGCCAAGCCACGTGCCGCACGCCACCGCGCCGAACCAGTCCTTGCGGGGCGTCGCCACCATGGCCGCCGCAGCGCCGACCGGGACGAGCAGCTGCATCAGGCTTCCGCCCGCCACCGCCAGCCATTCGCCGCCGAAGGAGAAGAACAGGTGGCCGAACTCGTGCGCGCCGAACGTGATGCCGCGGTAGATGTGCCCCGCCTCGGCGTCGCGCAGCGGGCGCGCCGCCTGCCAGACCAGTACGGCCAGCAGCGCGGCGCGCCAGCGCCAGTCGCGCCCGGCACACCACCCGTCGATCGCGGCTCGCACGCCGTGGGTTTCCTCCATCGCGACACGGAAGGTGGCGACCTGGCGGACTCCCGGCCACGGTCCCCCACTACCCGAGGGTTCCCGCCGCGCGCGGTTTCCCGCCCCACCGCAGGCCAGTATGTTCCCGGCATGAGGCATCTCGGGACCTTCTGCCTCGTCGCTGCTGCCCTTGCCGGCGCCGAGGACGCGGCGGCCCAGGCCGTGTGCCGGCCCGGCGCGTCCACCAGCGAGGCGCGCCTTCTTGCGTTCTACGCCGGCCCGCTGGCCTTTTCGGCTGCCCCGTTCGCCGGACAAGCCGGTCGCGGGTCGGTCACCGTTGCCGGCGACCTGACGCTCATCCCCGATCCGCCGGCGTCGATCCGACACTCGAGCGGCGCGTGCGGGTTCGCGAAGCCCGAACATTCAGGGCTTTCCCCTGTGTTCCCGCGGCCCCGGGTCGCCATCGGGCTCGGCGCCGGCGTGAGCGTCGAGGCGTCCTGGCTGCCGCCGGTGACGGTTGCCGACGCCACGCCGCATCTTGGCGCATTCGCGGTCTCGTGGCAGCCCGCAGGCTCGGCCCGCGGCATTTCGCTGCTGCTCCGGGCACACACGACCATCGGCGGGGTGCAGGGACCCATCACGTGTCCCTCGAGTGCCCTCCAGAGCTCGAACCCCGGCGGTGACTGTTATGGTGCCAAGCCGTCGCACGACACGTATGAACCGCGCACGGCGGGAGTCGAGGCCATCGCGCGGCGCGTGTCGGGCCGGTGGCTGTGGTACGCCGGCGCGGGCGTGAACCAGGTGGGGGCGCGGCTCCGCGTGAACTTCACGGACGGGCGTGGATTCACCGACCGGAACGTCGTCGAGATCGCCCTCGCGCGCCCGGTCCTGTTGGGGGGCGTCGCGTGGGCGCCGGCCGTCGGCGCGGCCGTCACCGCGCAACTCTACTCCGTCCCCGCTGATGCGACGACGGGTCGTGTTGGGATCGTCTGGCGCGCGCGCTAGCATCGCGTGCGCGCTGCTGCTCGTTGCCGCGGCGTCGTGCCATGGCACCGAGGGGCCGACCGAGGCGTCGCCGGTGGCCAAGCTGGACCTCAGGGTGGCCCAGTCGGAGATCTACGTCGGCGCGATGACCCGGGTCAGCGCCACCTTGCGCGACGGCGACGGGAACGTCATCTCCGATCGCAACCCGGTGTGGACGAGCCTGACCCCGAACATCCTCAGCGTCACGCAACAGGGCGAGGTCACGGGACTGCAGTCGGGCGTCGGGCAGGTGCGTGCCGCGAGCGGGCGGGCGCTGTCGGAGGTCAGCATCACGGTCGTCCGGCAGGTGGCGACGTCCATCACGCTTGCGCGCGATACGGCCACGCTCCTCCTCCCCGGCGGCAGCGTCCAGGCGATCGCCGCCGTTGCGGACTCGGCGGGCAACCCCGTCGTGCAGCCGGCGATCGCGTGGTCGTCGTCGGCCTCGCCCGTGGCCAGCGTCAACGTCGCGGGGCTCGTGACGGCGGTCGCGTCGGGTTCGGCGGTGATCTCCGCCACGATCGACGGGCTCACCGCCACGTTGAACGTGACGGTGCGGCCTTCGCCGTCGCCCGGGGCGCCGGTCATCTCCTCCGTGTCGCCGGCGCTCCGGCCCGGGTCACCGTCCGTGCTCACGGGAGCCAACTTTGCGCAGACGACGGGTGGCAACCTGGTGCTCGTGGACGGCTTGGCGGCGACTGTCGCGGCGGCCAGCCCGACGCAGCTCACGATCCTCACGCCGCCGTCGGGGTTCCCATGCGGGCCCACGCGCGACGCGTTCGTGCAGGTGACCGCGAACAGCCTCGTCGGTGGCGGACTTGCGCCGCTGCACGTGGGCAACCGGCGGGAGCTGCAGCCGGGCCAGTCGGTGATCGTGACGAACCTGGCCGAGGTGCGGTGCAACGAGCTCGTCCCGGCGGAAGGGCGGTGGGTGGTCAGCGTGTTCAACGTGTCGCGGACGGCGGTCACCCCGAATGCGACGGCCAACGCGCTGTTTGCCGTGCGCGGCATTCCCGGCGCGCAGGCAGCGGCGCAGGGCGGCCCGGCTGGCGCATCGCGCGCCGCGCCCGTACCGATCGAGGCCGGAGGGCCCGGCATCGTCGCGGCCCGGCCCGGATTGCGGGACGATGCGGGCGCGTCGCGGCGCGAGGCGGCGCACCTCGCGCTCCTCGAGCGCAACGTCGCACTTGCCGCCGCCGCACCCCCGGCCTCGGCACGGTTCGGCAATCCGCCCCGGTCGTCGGCCGTGGGGACGGTCGGCTCCCTCACGGTGCTCAAGCTGCCGAACCTGGATGCTCCCGACTTCTGCGTGAGCAACATGGCCGTCGGCTTCCGTACGGTGTATGTGGGCCCGCACGTCGCGATCGTCGAGGACACCACGAGCCTGCTGGGCGGCAAGCCCACGCAGCGCGGCCTCGTGGACGACTACCTCACGCGCCTCGGCGACGAGGTGGAGGGCGTGATGTGGCCGCTCGTCACCGGGTACTTCGGCAACCCGCTCGCCATGGACGCGCCGCTCGGCGGGCCCGGCCGGCTCGTGATCGTGATGTCGCCGCGCGTGGCGCTCATGCAGCGGGGATCGGTACTCGCGTTCGTGGCCAACTGCGACCTCTATCCCGCGTCGCAGCGACCGTCGAGCAACGCGGGCGCGTTCCTCTACGCGCAGGCGCCGGCCACGGCCACCACCGGGTTCGGTGCCCCGGATACCCGCGACCAGTGGTTCCGCGCCATGCGGAGCACCGTCGCGCACGAGATGAAGCATGTGGCCGCGTTCGCCGAGCGCGTGTCGCGCGGCCTTCCCCTGGAGGACATCTCGTGGGAGGAGGGTGGGGCGCGCATCTCCGAGGAACTGTACGCCCGGAGATTCTACGGCAACGCCCGCGGCGGCAACACGCGGTTCGCCGCGTCCATCGGCTGCGACATCCGCTACGCGCAGCAGGGGCCGTGCTTCGCGCGCCCCGTGCTCATGCTGCGGCATTTCGACGGGCTGTACTCGTACTTCTCCGCGCCGGAAATCAACACGCCCACGGGCCGGCCGTTCGCCGACGACCTGAACTTCTACGGCGGCGCGTGGTCGTTCCTGCGCTGGGCCGCCGACCACTACGCCGTGAACGAAGCCCAGTTCTTCCGCGACTTCGTCGCCAGCCCGGTCACCGGCATCGCCAACGTCGAGGCACGGACCGGCCATACCTGGGCCGAGATGCTCGGCGAGTGGTCGCTCGCGGCGTACCTCGACGACGTCGGCGGGTTCACGCCGGCCAACCCGCGCCTCTCGATGCCGTCGTGGAACTACCCGGACATCTGGCTCGGCATGTGCACCGAGATGGGGCCGTGCGACGACCCGTCGAACCCGATCCTCACGTACCTCCGGAGCACGCCGTTCGCGCCGCGCCAGCGATCGTTCGGCAACTTCGTGATCGGCTACGGTTCCCTGATCGGCGGAGGGTTCACGCTGCTCGACCTGTCGGGGCCTGGCGCAGCGTCACA
>JAYEKC010000009.1:0-6207 GCA_034716715.1 Gemmatimonadota bacterium
CCCGCCCCCCGCGCGTCGACGGCCTCCGGCGGGGGGGGGCGCGCGGGGGGGCGGCCCCCAACGCCGCACCAGGCGCTCGAGGCCGCGCGCGCCAACCGGCTGCGCGTGGACTGGGCGGCCGCCCCTGCGCCGGCGCCCTCCTTCCTCGGCGTCCGCACGTTCGACGACTTCGCGCTCAACGCGCTCGTACCCCGCATCGACTGGACGCCGTTCTTCCAGACCTGGGAGCTCGCCGGCCACTACCCGGCCATCCTCGACGACCCGAAGGTCGGCGAGGCGGCCCGCAACCTCTTCCGCGACGCGCAGGAGATGCTCGGCCGGATCGTGGCCGAGCGGTGGCTGCATGCGCGGGCGGTGGTGGGCTTCTGGGAAGCCGGCTCCGACGGCGGCGAGGACATCACGCTCTTCGAGCGAGTAGACGGTGGACAGAGGACCGCAAACAGGGCGCGCGTCGCGACGTTGCACACCCTTCGCCAGCAGATGGTGAAGACCGACGGCCGGCCGAACCTCGCCCTCGCCGACTTCGTCGCGCCGGCCGACTCGGGTGTCACCGACTACGTCGGCCTGTTCGCGGTGACCACCGGCATCGGCCTCGACGAACGCGTCGCGGCGTTCGAGGCGGCGCAGGACGACTACTCGGCCATCCTCCTCAAGGCACTGGCCGACCGGCTGGCCGAGGCGTTCGCCGAACGCCTGCACGAGCGGGTGCGGCGTGAGCTGTGGGGGTACGCGCCCGACGAGCACCTCGACAACGCCGCCATCATCCGCGAGCAGTACCAGGGCATTCGCCCGGCGCCGGGCTACCCGGCGTGCCCGGACCATACCGAGAAGGCGACCATCTTCCGCCTTCTTGGCGCAACGGAACGCGCCGGCATCAGGCTTACCGAGAGCTACGCCATGCTGCCGGCGTCGGCCGTGAGCGGCGCGTACTTCTGGCGGCCGGAGGCCCGGTACTTCGGCATCGGGAAGGTGGAGCGCGACCAGGTGGAGTCGTATGCGGCGCGAAAGGGTATTCCGGTCGAAGAGGCCGAACGCTGGCTCGCGCCGAACCTCGCCTATGATCGCCCGCTGGCGCGAACACCCGCCATGGCCCGATAATTGGAAACATGACCAGCCCGGCCGCGGCGATGCCCGCCTCCACCCGACGCGTCCTCGTCATCGACGACGAGCCGGCCGTGCTGAAGGTGCTCGGCCTCGTGCTGCAGCGGCGCGGGTTCGCGGTGGACACGATGTCGAGCGCGAAGGACGCGCTCGCCCAGATTCCGCAGCAGAAGTACCACGCGATCCTCTCCGATATCATCATGCCGGAGATGACGGGGGTGGAGTTCCTGCGCGAGCTGCGGCGGCACGACCTCGACGTGCCCGTGATCCTGATGACGGCCGGGCCGACGCTCGACTCCGCGATCGACGCGATCGAGTACGGGGCGCAGCAGTACCTGCTCAAGCCGGTCGAGCCCGACGCCCTCGTGAAAGCGGTCGGGCGTGCGGTGGCGCTCGGCGAGCTGGCCCGCGCCAAGCGCGAGGCCCTGGCGGGCGGCGGCCGCAAGGTGGTGTCCCTCAACGAGCGCGCCGACCTCGAGGCGGTGCTCAAGCGGGCCTACGACACGGTGCGCGTCGTGTTCCAGCCCATCGTGTCGCTCAAGAAGCAGGCGCTGTTCGGCTATGAGGCGCTGATGCGGTGCGACGAGACGCTGTTCGCCTCGTACGCCGCGCTGCTCGCCGCGTCGGAGCGCGTCGCGTGGCGCCCGATCCTCGCGCGCACGATCTACCAGCGCATCGCCGCCGCGTGCAGCGAGCTCCCGGACGGGGCGCTGCTGTTCGTGAACGTGCACCCGTGGGACGCGCAGGAAGGCCTGCTCACGGGGCCGCAGGCGGCGCTCGAGCCGCTCGCACGCAGTATCGTGCTCGAGGTGAGCGACCGCACGCCAACGGCGCAGGCGGAGGCGCTCGCGAACGGCCTGGCGGCGCTGCGGGGCGCGGGGTTCCGCATCGCGGTGGACGACCTGGGCACGGGGGGGTCGGGGATGTCCCTCTATACCCGCCTCAAGCCCGATTTCGTGAAGCTCGACGGCGCCCTGATCAACGGGCTCGACACCGACGAGGACAGCGCGCGGATGACCCGCGGGATGTACGCCCTCTGCCACGAACTCGGCGTGCCGGTGATCGCGGAAGGGGTCGAATCGAAGGGAGAGCGCGACGCGCTCGCCACGCTCGGCGCCGACCTGGCCCAGGGCCACGTGTTCGGCGAACCGGGCCCCGGGTTCGCCGCACCCCGGTTCTGAGGCGGTGACCGCATCACCCGTGCGGCCCCTGTCGGTGCTCTCCGACGACGAACGGGCCTTCCAGTCGGCAGTGATGGAGTTCGCGCAGGGCGAGATCGCCCCGCGCGTCGAGGCCATGGAACGCGCCGCGAAGCTAGACGCCGGGCTCATCCCGAAGTACTTCGAGATGGGCCTGATGGGCATCCAGGTGCCCGAGCAGTACGGGGGCGCCGGCGGCTCGGTGATGATGGTCACGCTCGCCGTCGAGGAAATCAGCCGAGTCGACGCCTCGGCGGCCATCCTGGTGGACGTCCAGAACACGCTCGTCGCCTACCCGCTCCTCACCGCCGCCAACGACGAGCAGAAGGCGCGCTACCTTCCGGCCATCTGCGAGTCGAAGGTGGGCGCCTACGCCCTCAGCGAGGCCGGCAGCGGGTCCGACGCGTTCGGCCTGCAGACGCGCGCCGAGCGGCGCGGCGACGAATGGGTGCTCACGGGCCGCAAGCTCTGGATCACGAACGCGGCCGAGGCCGAGGTGTTCGTACTGTTCGCCACGGTGGACCCTGCGAAGGGGTACAAGGGCATCACCGCGTTCATCGTCGAGCGCGGCTTCGCGGGCTTCAGCGTGGGGCGCAAGGAGGACAAGCTCGGCATCCGCGCGTCGAGCACGTGCGAGCTGGTCCTCGACGGCGTCGTGGTGCCGGGCGCGAACGTGCTGGGCCCGGTGGGGCAGGGCTACAAGATCGCCATCGAGACGCTGAACGAGGGCCGGATCGGCATCGGCGCACAGATGATCGGCGTGGCGCAGGGGGCGCTCGACGCCGCGACGGCGTACGTGAAGGACCGCCGGCAGTTCGGCCGCGCCATCGCCGACAACCAGGCCGTCCAGTTCCAGCTCGCGCAGGCGGCGACGGAGCTCCAGGCGGCGCGGCTGATGGTGTACGACGCCGCGCGACTCAAGGACGCCGGGCACGACGTGGCCCAGGCGGGCGCGATGGCCAAGCTCCATTCCTCGCAGGTGTGCGAGCGCGTGACGTCGCTGTGCGTCGAGCTCCTCGGCGGCTACGGCTACACGAAGGATTACCCGGTGGAGAAGTTCTACCGCGACGCGAAGATCGGCACGATCTACGAGGGCACGAGCAACATGCAGCTGCAGACGATCGCGAAGGCGCTCCTCCGGTAGCGAGCCCCGCACGGGCGGTGCCGCCTCGCTTGCCACCGCCCGGACGGTTACGCAACGTTCGCCACATGCTCCCCAGCCGCCGCCAGATCGTGCGTGCCGTCGTCGCGCTCACCACCGTCGCGCTCGCCGCGTGCGACCGCGACCTTCCGTCCCTCCCCGCGGTGGACGTCGCGGTGCATGGCGATTCCGTGGAGCAATGGCACGCGTTCCGCCAGAAGGCCATCTACGGCCCGACGGGCTGGGCCACGCTGCTGGGTTTGTGGTGGATCAAGCCCGGCGAGACCACGATTGGCTGGGACCTGGAGAACACCATCGCGCTGCCGAAGGACCGGTCACCCCGCAACCTGGGAACGGTGTGGGTGGAGGGCGATTCCGCGCGCTTCGTGGCGGCGCGCGGCGCCAAGGTCTACGCCGACACGATGCAGGCTCCGGTGGACGAGATCCGCCTCCACCCGGACTACGAGGAGCGCTCGACGGTGCTTCGCAGCGGGTCGCTCATCATCCAGTACCTCGTGCGCGAGGACCGTGGCGTGTACCGCCACGCCGTCCGCATCAAGGACACGCTCAGCGCCGCGCGCGTGGCGCCTCCGCTCCGCTACTTCCCGACGGACATCAAGTGGCGCGTGCAGGCGCGGTACGTCCCCGTGGCGGGCGCCGACTCGCTGAACATCATCGGCGTGCTCGGCACCGAGACGAAGATGGCGCACCCCGGCGACCTGCGCTTCCGGGTCGACGGGAAGCCGTACACGCTGATGGTGATCCGTGAGCCGGAGGACCACACCACCGACCTGTTCGTGATGTTCACCGACTCGACGAACCGGAAGGAGACCTACCCCTCGACGCGCTACGTGTGGGTGCCGCCGCCGGATTCGCTCGGCCGGACGGTGATCGACTTCAACAAGTCGTACAACCCGCCGTGCGCCTTCACGCAGTTCGCGACGTGCCCGTTTCCGCCGAAGGGAAACCACCTGCCCCTGTACGTGACCGCCGGTGAGTGGAACCCGCACTACGGAGAGAAGCCCGGGGGCCCGAAGTAGCCGACCCGGCCACGAACACGAGCGTGGACGCGACGAGCGCGAGGCCGCTCCACGGCACGCCCGCCGGCGGTCGGTACCACTCCGCGTAGCTGGCCGTTTCGCCGGCGAGCGTGATCACGAGACCCGTCGCGATCGAGGCCACGGCGCCGCGCGCCGTGGCCCCGGGCCAGTTGAGGCCCACGGCGAGCGCCGGAACGAGCGTGCTGGCGAACAGGCCGTAGCCGAACACTCCTAGGAACGCCACCTGCGCCCCCGGCGCGTGCGCGACCGCGACGGCCGCGAGCGCGAGGGCGACCGTGGCCACGCGACCGCGCGCGAGCTCGTTCGACGGCGCACGCCCGAGGGCCTGCGGCAGGTCGTGCATGAGGGCCGCCGCGCCAACCGACAGGAACGAGTTCACCGTGCTCATGATCGCGGCCGCGACGCCCGCAAACACCACGCCGGCCAGCGCGACCGGCACCGCGTGCACCAGGAATGCCGGCATCGCGTCGTCGTTTCGCGCGAGCGGCGGGATGGCGCCGCGCACGACCATCGCCTTCACCGCGACGCCCACCGTGAGGTAGAGCAGCAGCGTGATCGTCATCGCCACGGTCATCACGAGCGGGTACCAGCGAAACCGCTCCACGTCGCGGGCCATGAGGTACTTGTGCGCGATGTGCGGCTGCGCCAGCGACCCGACGCCGAACACGAAGAACCAGCTCAGCGCCGTGATGGCGCCCCCGGCTCCCCAGGGTGACAGGAGCGAGGCGTCGCTCCCGGCAAGCGTGCGGCTGATGCCGCCCAGCCCGCCGCCCGACCGCAGCGCGTACCAGCACGCCGCCGCCGAGGCGACGGCCATCACCGTTCCCTGGAACACGTCGGCGTACACGCCGGCGAGGATCCCGCCCGCCACCGTGTACGCCAGCACGGCCGCGGCCCCGATCCAGATGCCTGCGGAGAGGCCCACGCCGAACACCGCGCTCAGCACGTAGCCAAGGGCGAGGAAGTTCGTGGCGATGTACCCGACGAGCGCGACCAGGATCGCCGCCGCCGCCCAGCCCTGCGCGCCGCGCGAGCCGTAGCGCGCGCCAATCGCGCCGGGAATCGTGATGACGCCGTGCGTGCGGCCGAGGTCGTGCAGCGGCCGCGCCAGCGTCCACGCCCCGAGCGTGTTGGTGAGCGACGCCGGCAGCACGATGAAGAGCGCCGTCGCCCCGAGCCCGTAGAAGAGGCCCGGCCCCCCGATGAACGTGAATCCCGACAGCGTGGCGGCCATCGCCGAGACGCCGAGCACGACCGTCCCCAGCGTGCGCCCGGCGACGAAGAAGTCCGCCGCGTTGCGCGTGCGCCGCGTGGCCCATGCCGCGATCACGGCGATCACGGCCAGGTAGGCCACCATCGCGGCCGGCGTCGCCACGCCGCCCACGCGGGGAATGGCGGCCGCCTGCATCGCCGCGAGGATGGGCGCGGTCACGGCGGCGCCTCCCCGTCGCGACGCGTGGGCTCGCCGCTCGCGCCACCGGCGCCGGCCGGCGGCATGGTCCGCGCGAACACGAGGGGCAGCACGAGCAGCGGGATGAACCCGACGGCGTAGAAGACGATCGCCAGCCCGTTAAGCGCGATCAGCGTGGTCACCGGCCGCCACGCCAGCAGCCCCGCCAGCACCACCACACCGGCGGCCGCCGCGATCTTCTGCCGCCGCGTGAGCGTCTCCCGGGCGCATTCCTCCGGGCGCTCGTGCAGGATG
>JAYEKC010000010.1:0-6174 GCA_034716715.1 Gemmatimonadota bacterium
CGAGCAGCGCGAGCACCAGGAGGAGCGGTACGCCGACGGCGATCGTGCTCTCCATCGAACCCGGGAACAGCTTCAGCAACTGGAAGAAGGGCAGAAAATACCATTCCGGGCGAGGCACGTACGACGTGTCCGTGGAGTCCGCCGGAGGCTCGAGCGGAGCCCCGAACGCGAGGGCGAGCAACACGAGGCCCAGCACCACGATCAGCGACGTCGCCACGTCCTTGCCCACGACATCGGGCCAGAAGCGCGCCCCGCCACGCTTGCTGGCGCCATACGCCTGATGGTAATAGGTCTCGTACTCCTCGCCGCCCGTCGAGTGCGGCGCGCCGTCCTCCAGCATCGTGGGGGGCGGGGCGATGCCTTGCCGGATCACCAGGCTCAGATGCAGGAGCACCACGCCGCCCAGGAGCGCCGGCAACCACAGCACGTGGAACGCGTAGAACCGGGTCAGCGTGGCCGCGCCGAGTTGGGTGCCGGCCTTGAGGAGCTTGGCGGCAAAATCGCCGATCACCGGCGCCGTGCCGGCGATGTTTGTTCCGACCTGCGTCGCCCAGTAGGCCCGCTGGTCCCATGGCAACAGGTATCCGGTGAACCCGAATCCCATCACGAGCAGGAACAGGCCCACACCGAGCAGCCAGTTGATCTCGCGGGGATACTTGTACGCCCCCATCGAGAACACGCGCACCATGTGTGCGAGCACGAGGACCACCATCGCCGACGCGCCCCAGTGGTGCATCGCGCGCAACAGCGACCCGGCAACCACGCCGTGCTGGATGTACTGGACGCTCTCGTACGCGTGGTCCGGGGATGGTGCGTAGTACGTCGCCAGCACAATCCCGGTCACCACCTGCACGACGAACACGGTCAGCGTGGCGCTGCCGAGCGTGTGCCACCAGGTGAGCCGGGACGGCACCTCGCGGTCCAGCAACGCCCGACGGATGCCCATCCAGTCGATCCGCCGGTCAAGCCATCCGCGGCGCGGGGCGGACGCTCGCCCACCGGCGTCCGGGGCTCCGTGCATCGGCGCGGTCATATCTCCACCTTGCCCGGGATCCCGGCCCGGAACGACTGGTAAATGATGTGCACTTCGCCGTCCTGCACCTTGACGGGGAGCGTATCGAGCCCGCGCGGCGGCGGCCCGGCAAGCACGGCCCCCGTCTTCTTGTCGAAGATTCCGTGATGGCAGGGGCAGTGGAACTGATCCCGGTCGGTGTCGAACCCGTAACTGCAACCGAGATGCGGACAGACGCCGCTGAACGCGGTGAACCTCTCTCCGTCCGCCGTGTACAGCCACACGGAACGGAGGGCTCGCGTCGTGACCCACGCGTCGTCGAGCGCCTGCACGAAGTCCACCTTGTTGGGCACGTCGGGGTCAAGCGTATTGACGTCATCCACGACCTTGCGCCACGCTTCGGCCGGCTGCTTGCGGAGGGCGGGCGATGCAAACCCGAGGGCCGCGGGGATGCCGGCGATGAGTCCGGTCATTGCGGCTCCAATGCCGCTGAGCCACGCAATGAACTTGCGGCGTGCCTGGCGCGGATTCGGCTCGGACGCGACCTGGGGGCGGGCGGGCGTACCACTCATACGGCTAGCCGCCATGTACTCCTCCTCCTTGCGGATGTGGGTTTGGTGGGGTGGCGCCATCAGTCTTTTCGCCGGCGGCGACGTACGTGGTCCTGAAGTAGCGTTCCTCCATGACGACGAGCCGCAGGTGCGCCGCGAGCGACTCCCACGGGTGGCGGTGGCGGAGGTCGAGGGTCACCCCAAATGGCCGAAGCAGCGGGACGATGGAGCGCAGCACCGGGACCGGCCATGTCGGTGGAGCCTTGAAGTCGACCACCACGAAACGGCCGCCGGGCGCCAGGGCTGCGGCCCCTCGCCGGATCACGTCGTCGTAGTCCGGCGCGAGCGTCAGCGCGAACGTCGAGAAAATCCCGTTGACGCCCGCCGGGAACACGTACACACCTGCGGCTGACTCGACGAGGGAAGCGTTCGCCCAGCCATTCCGATGGACGCGCGCTTGTGCCTCGTCCAGCATCGCAGGCGTCAGGTCCACGCCAACAAGGCGGCCGGTCGGGCCGATGGCCTCCAGGATTGCGGCAAAGTTTGCGCCGGTGCCGCAGCCGATCTCGACCACGGTGTCGCCCGGGCGCGGCGCGAGCACCTCGATGCCGCGGCGGCGGTACGCACCGAGACGATAGCCGACCAGCGCGTAGGCATGCGACGTCAGGTTGTAGTGCCGCGCGCGGCGGCCGTACACCTCGCGAATCTCGTCGGCGGTCATCATCGCGAGAGCGAGTAGACGTATGCGGCAACGGAACACGCCTGGACCGAATCGAGCGCCGCGCCGCCCAGCGCCGGCATCGGCGCGGGATGGCGCTTGGGCTGCGAAACCCCGGTGTGCACGAGGCGGTTGATCGCCGCAAACGAGCCGTCGATGTTGAGCCAGGTTGAGTCGGTGAGGTCCGGCGCTGCCGAGGTGCCGTGGGCGTCACTGCCGTGGCAGGCGTAGCAGTTGCCGGCACCAGTGAACACCCGGCGCCCGGCGTCCACCAGCGGCTGCGTCACCGGCGGACACCCGGGGGCGGTGGCCGCACCGACCACCGCACGCACCACCGCACGCGGCGCCGCCGCCGTGTCGGCCGTACCGGCCATCATGCCACCACCCGACATCATTGGCGCCGCCCCACCCATCATGCCGCCCTTCCCGGCCTGAGCGCCGCCATGTCCGCCGGAGTCCGGCATGCAGGCACCTGCCACCAGCATGCCTCCCGCGGCGAGGCGCAGCACGGCGCGCGCGGTCATTGCCCGGCGCCATTCGGCGCACGGGCCCGCGACGACTGTCCGGTGGTGGCCGAGCGCGAACGAACCTGCTCCTTGTTCCGGATGTGGTACAACGCCTCCACCGGCAGCACGACGATGATGCCGTCGCCCTCGATGCCCGTGTGCGCGGCGTCCGCGATGGCCTCCGCCACGAGGTACGCCTGCTCGCGCGGGAGGAAGATTTCCACGCGAATGTGCTCGTCGAGCAGGTCGGCCGCATAGAGGTTCCGGTACTCGCCGAACCCTTTTACGCGCGTCACGCTGATGCCGGGGACCCCCAGCGCCAGCACGGCTTTCTCCACCGTGGGTAGCCGGTCGGCGCGGAAGATGGCGGTCACCTTTCGGATCATCGGTTGTCGTGTCATAGTGCCGCCCGCCGCAATCGCAGCGCATTGGCGACGACCGACACCGAACTGAAGCTCATGGCGGCCGCCGCGATGATGGGAGAGAGGAGGAGCCCGAAGGCGGGATACAGCACGCCAGCCGCGATGGGCACGCCGGCCGCGTTGTACCCGAATGCGAAGAGCAGGTTCTGGCGAATGTTTCGCATCGTCATCCGGCTCAGGCGCCGCGCGCGGATGATGCCGCGCAGGTCGCCCTTCACCAGCGTGACCGGCGCACTCTCCATCGCCACGTCGGTGCCCGTGCCCATCGCGATGCCGACCTGGGCCTGGGCGAGGGCAGGCGCGTCGTTGATGCCGTCGCCGGCCATCGCCACGAACCGGCCTTCGGCCTGCAGCCGCTTCACCACCTCTACCTTCTGGTCGGGCAGCACCTCGGCTACCACGTCGTCGATCGCGAGCTGCGAGGCGACTGCCTGGGCCGTGGCGCGACTGTCGCCCGTGAGCATCACCACGCGCACACCCTCGCGGTGGAGGGCGGCGATCGCCTCCGGTGTGCTCGCCTTGATCGGATCGGCAACGCCGATGAGCCCGGCCACCGCACCGTCCACCACGACGAACATCACGGTCTGGCCTTCGCCGCGGAGCGACTCGGCCCGGGAGGCCAGCGCACCGGGGTCGGCGCCGAGGTCTTTCACGAGGGCCGCGTTGCCGAGGGCGACACGCCGGCCGTCCACGGTGCCGCGCACGCCCTTGCCCGTGACGCTCTGGAAGTCCGACGCGCTCGCCAAGTTGGCGCCTCGCGCCTCGGCGCCCGCCACGATGGCGGCGGCCAGCGGGTGTTCGCTGCCGCGTTCCAGGGACGCCGCGAGGCGCAGCAGGGCTCCCTCGTCGCCGCCGCCGGCCGCCTGGACCGTCACGAGGCGCGGCTTGCCCTCGGTGAGCGTCCCAGTCTTGTCCACCACGAGGGTGTCCACCTTGCGCATCGTCTCGATGGCTTCGGCGTTCCTGAACAGCACGCCCACTGACGCGCCCTTGCCCGTGGCCACCATAATCGAGAGCGGCGTGGCGAGGCCAAGCGCGCACGGACACGCGATGATGATCACCGCGATACCGTTGATGAGCGCGTGGGTGAACCGCGGCTCCGGTCCCACACGGTTCCATACGATGAACGTGATGACCGCGATGAGGATCACCGTGGGGACGAACCACGCCGAGACGATGTCGGCGAGTTTCTGGATAGGCGCGCGGCTCCGTTGCGCCGCCGCCACCATCTCGACGATGCGCGAGAGCAGCGTGTCGGCACCGACCTTGTCGGCGCGCATCACGATGGCGCCGGTGCCGTTGACGGTGGACCCGACCACCCGGTCGCCCGTGTGCTTCTCCACCGGGATCGGTTCGCCGGACACCATGGATTCGTCAATTGAGCTGGCGCCTTCCAGCACCACGCCGTCCACGGGGACCTTTTCGCCCGGGCGGACGCGCAGGCGGTCACCCACGGCGACGTGTTCGAGCGGGACGTCCTCTTCGGTGCCGTCGTCCTTGATGCGGCGCGCGGTCTTGGCCTGCATGCCGAGCAGCAACCGGATGGCGCTGCTGGTCTGGCTGCGCGCGCGGAGCTCGAGCACCTGGCCCAGGAGGATCAGCGTGACGATCACGCCGGCGGCCTCGAAGTACACGTCCACCTCGCCGCCGGCACCACGGAGCGACGGCGGGAAGAGCCCCGGTGCCAGGGCGCCGACCAGGCTGTATCCAAACGCCACGAAGACGCCAAGCCCGATGAGCGTGAACATGTTCAGGCTCAGGTTCCGGACGGAGTTCACGGCGCGCACGTAGAACGGCCACGCAGCCCACGTGCACACGGGGGTAGCGAGCAGCAGTTCCACCCACATGCGAACGTGCGGCGCCAGCACGCGCGCGACCGGATTCCCCGGCAGGTACTGTCCCATCGCGATGGCGACGAGCGGAACGGTGAATACGGTAGCGAACCAGAACCGGCGGGTCATGTTGCGCAGTTCGGGATTCTCCTCTTCCGCTGCCGTGGCCGCACGCGGCTCGAGCGCCATGCCGCAGATGGGGCAACTCCCCGGTTGGTCGCGCACGATCTCGGGGTGCATCGGACAGACCCACTCGGTGGCCGTCGCCTTCGGGGCCGGTGGCGTCACTGGTTCGAGGGCCATCCCGCATTTCGGGCACGCCCCCGGCGCCGGCTGCCGGACGTCCGGGTGCATCGGGCAGGTGTATTGCATCGTCATGCAACGGCCTCCACATCAGGGGTCGGGGATGCGTCGTGCTGCAGCACGGCGCGCAGCGCGGTGTGGTCGATCACTTCGGTCCGGATCAACTCCGACGCCAGGCGAGCGAGCGCGTCGCGATGTGCCGCGAGCGTCTCGCGTACCCGGTCGTGGGCCTCCGCCAGCATGCGCCGCACCTCCGCATCGATCCGTTCCGCGCTGTCGTCGCTGTACTCGCGAGCGATCGGCTGCGAGATGTCGAGGAAAAGCGGTTGGCGTGGCGTTTCGTATGTCGCGAGGCCGAGGGCGTCCGTCATTCCGTATCGCGTGACCATGTCGCGTGCGAGGTCCGTCGCCCGTTGCAGGTCATCCTGGGCTCCGGTGGACACCTCGCCGAACGCCAGTTCCTCGGCGACCCGCCCGCCCAGGAGCACGTCGAGACGATCCAGCAGTTCCGGCCGCGTCAGGAGATAGCGGTCTTCGGTCGGCTGCTGCTGCGTATAGCCAAGGGCAGCCGCTCCACGCGGAATGACGGATATCTTCGCCACGCGGTCGGCATGCGGCCGCAGCTCCGCCACCAGCGCGTGCCCGGCCTCGTGGTGCGCGACGATCGCCTTTTCTCGCGGATTCATCACCCGCGACTTGCGCTCAAGGCCGGCCACCACGCGATCGATGGCTTCGCTGAAGTCGCCCATCTCCACCGCTGCCTTGCCGGCCCGCGCCGCCAGGAGCGCGGCCTCGTTGACGAGATTGGCAAGATCGGCGCCCACGAAGCC
>JAYEKC010000011.1:0-6173 GCA_034716715.1 Gemmatimonadota bacterium
CCCCATCACGTACACCGGCCCCGGCGCCAACGCCGTGGCCGTGCGCATCAGCCCGCAGACGCTCACGGTGAACACCGGGGCGCCGTTCGCGTTCACGGCCCAGGCGCTGGACGCCGGCGGCCGGGTGGTGCCGAACACGCCGATCGTGTTCGTGCTGAGCGACCCGACGAAGGGGACCATCAACGCGGCGACCGGCGCGGGCACGGCTGGCAGCGCGCGCGGGACGACGTCGGTGACGGCGCAGCTGCTCACCGGGCCCACCGACAACGCGACGCTGACGATCGTCTCGCCGCCGGCGAGCATTGCCGCGGTCTCGGGCGGCGGCCAGACGGCGAACGTGAACGCCACCCTGACCAGTCCCGTGGTGGTGAAGGTGACGGCGACTGACGGCGGCCCGGCAGCCGGCGTGGCCGTGGCGTTCGCGGCGCAGAACGGCGGCACGGTGGGCGCGGCGAGCGCGACGACGGGCAGTGACGGCACGGCGCAGACCACGTGGAAGCTGGGGCCGGCCCCCGGGCCGCAGACGCTCACGGCCGCGGCGACGGGGCTCACCGGCTCGCCGGTGACGTTCACGGCGACGGCCAACGCGCTGCCGCCGGTGCGGCTCGACGTGCTGACGCAGCCGCCGGCGAGCGTGGCGGCGGGCACGGCGTTCGGGCTCGTGGTGCGGGCGCTGGACGCGACGGGCGCGCTGGCGCCGACGTTCACAGGCCCGGTCACGCTCGCCCTGGGCGCGGGCGCGCCGTCGGGCGCGCTGCTGACGGGCACCACGACGGCGACCGCGGTGGCCGGCGTGGCGACGTTCACGGACCTCAAGCTCAACGTGCCGGGCACGTACACGCTGGCCTCCACTGCGCCGAGCCTGACGGGCGCCGCGACCGCGAGCTTCAGCGTGACGGCCGGCGCGGCCGCCAAGCTCGTGTTCCAGAACTACCCGATCCTCGGCGCCACAGCCGGGGCGACGTTCGACGATATCACCGTCTCGGTGCGCGACGCGCTCAACAACCCGGTCACGACGTTCACCGGGGCCGTGTCCATCACGGCCGTCGGGCCAGTCGCCATCGTCGACAGTGCCGGTGCATCGGCCGCTGCCGGCGACGTTGCGCGTGCGCCGACCGCACCCGCGCACGCGCTGATAGGCACGACGACGGTCAACGCCGTAGGCGGCGTGGCGACGTTCTCCGGCCTGAAGCTCACGGCGGCGGGCACGTACACCCTGAGCGCCACGTCCGGCAGCCTCACGGCGGCGGCCGGCCCGGCGTTCGCCATCGCCGCAGGGCCGGCGAGCACGCTGTCGCTCGTGAGTGGCGGCGGCCAGTCGGTCGCCGGCGGCATTGCGTTCCCGAACCCGATCGTCGTGAAGGTGGGTGACGCGTTCGGCAACGGCGTGGGCGGCGTCACGGTGAGCTTCACGCCCGTTGGCGGGACGGGCACCGCGTTCCCCGCCACGGCGACGAGCTCGGCGGGCACCGGACTGGCGCAGACGTCCTGGACGCCCATCGGCATTGCCGGCCTGAAGACACTGAACGTCACGGGCACCGGGCTGCTCCCGAGCCCGCTGGCGGTTACGGGAACGGCAACGTCGGCGAGCGGCACGGCACGCGTCTGGAACGGCACGACCAGCACGGACTGGGGGACCGCGTCGAACTGGACGCCGTCGGGCGTGCCGGGGGCCGCGGACCCGATCACCGTCGCCGCCGGTACGCCCAACGCACCGCTGATCTCGGTGCCCAGCACGATCGCGAGCCTCACGATCGCGTCGGGCGCGCAGGTCACCAACAACAGCACGCTCACCGTCAGCGGGTCGCTGACGTCGGGCGGTGGCTACGACGTCATCGTCGGCAGCGGCTCCGTGGTGCTGAACGGGGCGAGTGGATCGCTCGCGGCCAGCATCCACGGCACCGTCGCCGTCACGGTGAACAACGGGGCGTACACGCTTGCCGGCTTCACCGAAGCCTATGGGCCGTTCACCATCGCGTCGAGCGCGAAGGTCGAAGTCGCCAACCAGGAGCTCAAGCTCCACGGCAACCTCGTGACGAGCACCGGCGGCAAGCTCGCGATGACGAACGCTGCGGGTTACATCACCGTGTACGGCACGGCGACGTTCGGTGGCGGCGCGACCACGGGCCTGATGACGGCGGGCACGGCGTACTTCGTTGGTGCCTTCTCGGCCACCGGCGCCGCCTACGCTACCTCGGGATCGCACGTCAGCCAGTTCATCGGCAACAGCGCGAGCACGCAAGCCATCGCGTACTCACCGACCGCCGGAACGTCCATGGCCGCCGTGCAGTTCTCGGGCAGCGATGCCAAGGTGCTCTCGGGAGCTCCGGCGTTTGGCAATGTCACACTCGCGTCAACGAGCGCGCAGGTGAGCGGCGTCGGGGTGACGGCAACAATCAGCGGGAACTTCGTCGACAATACCTCGGTATTCGGCACCACGGGCGGCTGGATCGTGGCGAACACGATCATCGCCGGCAGCAATGCCGTGATCGACACCGACTTCATCACGACGAACCTGCTCATCACGGGAACGGCGCACCCGTACGGCGGGACGTGTGGCCAGCTGCGTTCGGACGTGGCACGGTTCGGTGGTGCGCGCGATCGCATCGCTGGCTTCCGCGCCGCGGTCGTGCCGGGAGCCTCGACCCAGACGGACGCCGCACTGCCATTCGGTTCCCTGAGCGGCGCGCAGTACGTCCAGGTCTCGGGCAACGTGACGGTGAGCGGGGCAAGCGCCATGCTGACGATGAACGGCGGGCACATGACGATTATCGGCGCCTTTTCCACCGCAAGTGGCGGCCGGATCGACATGACGCAGTCCTGTGACTATCTGGTCGTGCTCGGCAGTGCGACGTTTGCGGGCGGCAGCACTGCGGGGCTGCTCACCGCTGGCACCCTCGAAGTGATCGGCAACATCACTGAAGGTGGCGGCGCGGTGGACGCATTTGCCCCGGCGCAGGCATTTTACACGTACATCGGCGACTACTATGCCTACGGTGGCGTCCGCGCGCCGTCGCCGATCCGCCGGGCGACCGGTGGCACGCGGATCGACCGCACGATGGCGGACCTCCGCGATCGCCTGGCCGTTTCCGACGGCATGCGACGGCGCGCTCAGCTGATGCCGGCCGCCCGCGCTGCCGCCATGCGCGCGGCCCGGGCGCAGGCAGACCTCCGCAAGGCCGCGTTGGCCGCGGCCCGCGCGGAAGAGGCCGCGCGCGCCGAGGCGGTGCACGCCGCTCGCCTGCGGGCCGCGGATGCGCATCGCGCCGAGCAGGCGTCCCGTCGTGCCTCCCTCGATCGCATGGCGCAGGCCTACGCGCGTCGCGGCCTGGCGGTCCCGACGCGCGCCCAGCTGTTGGCCAATGCGAGTGCGGCCACGCAGGTGGGCCGGGGCGGGACGCTGGCGAACTTCTCCGCAACGCCCGTGATCACCTTCGCGCACCCGACCACGTCGTTCTTCGGGAACCTGTACATCGAAGGGGGCAACATCACCGTCAACAGTAACGTGTTGGTGATGGGGCGGCTCGAAACCGGCAACAGCTTTTCGTTCGGCGCCGGATCCCCAAGTGGATTCACGATCACGTCGCATGGCGCCGATATCCGCCACCTCGACTTCGACAACGTGCGATGGGTGCTGCTCGACGGCAACACCGTGTATGCAATGGATTACATCGGCTTCAGGAACATGGACCCGACGGTAGACCAGTTCACGTTGGTCAGAAGCGGTGACGAACTGGTCCCATGCGACTGCTCGCCGCCGTACGACCACCAGTACCAGTTGTGGGGCTGGACGTTCTACTCGGCACCAACCACGGGCCGTTATTACCGCGCGACCGACACGAATGCGCCGACGACGCCATTCGTCCTCGCGCTGGACGCGGGCAGCGAAGTGTTCGCCAACAGCAACTACTACTCAGCGCCGGGCATGCGATTTGCTGCCACGGTGCCGGGGGCCACCTGGCCCGCCACGCAAACGTGGACGGGGGCGTCCGGAACCGGTTGGACGACGCCCGGTAATTGGGCCGACGGTAACCTACCGCTTCCGTTCGACGACATCGTGGTCCCGTCGGGCGCGAGCAACGACGCCGACCTCGCCGGCAACGTCTACGTGAGAAACCTCACGATCGGCAATGGCCGCCACGTGACGACGAGTTGCACTGCATTCCTCGTGCTGGGCGATGTCTCGGCGCCAACCTCGGCGCCCGGGACGTTGGAATGCGATGGCGACGCCGTGACGCTGATCGGTGGCACGAGCACGGCGCCAAGGACGGTCACCGGCAACTTCGATGCGGTGGACGTGTGGGGTTACTACAAGGTGTCAGGCCAGGTCATCGTCAACGACTACATGACGGTGTACGGCAACGTCACGCTCAACGGCGGGCGCCTGGACATCGGCGGCGTGGGTGGTACCGGCTGGGGCTCGTTCTACACGTACAGCACCGGTACCCTGACGATGAACAACGCCGCCGACCAGATGTTTGTGGGAACGGGCGGGGCGTGGTTCGAGGGTGGCAGCACAGCCGGCCTCCTGACGGCGGGCACCATAACGCTCGTCAGTTCGGCGTTCTACAACAGCTGCCTGCACTCGATCAGCGGCTACGGTGCGCCCGACGCGTTCGCGCCCAGTGGCACCCACAAGGTCGTCTTCACGGGGCCGGTGGCGCACCCCGCCTCGGTGGAGTTCTACGACCCCGCGCAGAGCTTCCTGAACAACGCCGACATTGCGGCAGGATCGGGCATGGCGATCGGCTCGATCGTGAACGTGAACGGGACGCTCGCGCGCTCCGGCACGGGCGCGGTGCTGATCACCACAACCTACAACCCGAACCTGCTGCTCACCGTCTCGGGCCTGTCGTTCTCGTCGGCTGGTGCAACCACGGTGACCAACGTGCTCCTCGCGCTCGTGAACGGCACGTCGAACGCAACGTTCGACAACGTCGCGTGGACCGGCTTCACGAATGCGAATGGCGGCGCACTGTTCACCGTGAACCGAACCGGCGGGCCGTTCACATTCAACGGGTTCAACTTCAGCGGCGCCGGCTTCAGCGCGTCGTCCACGGAACACTTCGTCACCAACGCCGGCGCAGCCAACATCTCGATCCTCGGCGCAACGCCGAGCAGCGGCATCCTCAACACCCACTTCCTGAAGTCCGGTTCGGGTACGGTCACCTGGCCGTAGCCGAAGGAGATTGGAGCCGCAGCACACGACGAGGGGCGCCCGCAACGGCGCCCCTCTCTGCTCATCCGTCGACCGCCCACCGCCGACCGCCAACTCAAAACAGGCCGAGCTGCTCGCCCATCTGCTCCGGCCGCACGACGGCCTGCCCCATCTCCTCCTGGAACATCCGGATCGTCGCCGGGCTGTGTCCCGCGAAGTGGTTGTTCACGTACCCGTACGCGGTTCGCACGCGCGCCATCAGCCCGCGAAGCGTCCGCGCCCACGTGGACACCTCCTTCGTCCGGTCCACCTGGATGCGTGAGTAGTCCACGATCGACCGGTCCGGACCCATCCACCGGAGGTACGCGAAGTCCGACGTGGGATCCTCCGCCAGCTTCTGCAGCACGTTGCGCGGAATCCAGCGCCCGTCGGAGAGCGCGAGCGCCACGCGGTACTCCTTGAGCAGCGCGATCACGCCGTCGTTGATCCAGCCGCGCTGGCGGAATTCCACGGCAAAGTCCATGTCCGGCGGCAGCAGCGGAAGGAACGCGGCAAGCGCCGGCAGCTCGGCGGGCCCGTAGTCGGGGCCGAGCTGGACGAGGATCGGCCCGAGCTTGGGGCCCAGCTCGCGCGCCACGTCCAGGAACTCGAGCAGCAGGTCGCCGGCGTCGCGCAGCCGCCGCTCGTGCGTGATCTCCTGTGGCAGCTTGAGGGCGAAGGTGAACCCGTCGGGCGTGCGCTCTCGCCACCCCTGCACCACCTTCGCCGCGGGAATGGCGTAGAACGTGGAGTCCACCTCCACCGTGTCGAACGCCCGCGCGTAGATCGAGAGAAAGTGGGCGGGCCTCGTGCCGGAAGGGTAGAACGGCCCCACCCAAGCGTCGTAATTCCAGCCTTGTGACCCAAGCCGGATGGACGCCGCTGGGACGGGCGCGGGATCCCCTCGCCCCACACCCCACACCGCCCCTCACCCCGCACCCCCGCCCCCCCCCCGGGGTGGGGATTGATTAGAGTT
>JAYEKC010000012.1:0-6141 GCA_034716715.1 Gemmatimonadota bacterium
ACCGCTCGCGTGCCAAGGGGCCCAGGACGTCGCCGTGGCGGAACGACACCAGGGCTCGGCGCCCGGCCGGGATCACGTCCAGGTTCGCGCGCGCCACGTCGAGGGCGTCCGCGGAGACGTCCGTGGCGACGACGGCGTCGAACCGCCCCTCGGCCGCAAGGGCGAGGGCGATGGCACCGGAGCCTGTTCCCACCTCGGCCACGCGTCCGCGCCCGCCCGTGGCCGCAAGGGCGAGGTCCACCAGCAGCTCGGTCTCCGGCCGGGGGATCAGCACGCGGCGGTCCACGCGCAGCGTGAGGTGGCGGAAGGCCGCGCGGCCCACGGCGTAGGCAAAGGGGGCGCCGGACGCCAGCGCGGCCGCGGCCGCGCGCATCGCGTCCGCGTCGGCCGGGGCCACCGATTCGCCGCGGTTGGCGGTGGGCCAGAAGCGCGGCCGGTCGAGGACCGCGGCCACCACGTCGCGCGCGAGCGCGCGGTCGGGCGGGATGCCGGGCCCGGCGATGGCCGGCGCGAGCTCGTCGAGCAGGGCGCCGACCACCGGGGCGTCAGCCGCCTGCACGGAGCTTCTCCTCGACGTCGGCCAGCCGCAGGGCGTCGATCAGGGGCGCCACGTCGCCGTTCATCACGGCCGTGAGGTTGTGGGTCGTGAAGTTGATGCGATGGTCGGTGACGCGGCTTTGCGGAAAGTTGTAGGTCCGGATCTTGGCCGAGCGGTCGCCGGTGCTGACCTGCGAGCGGCGGAGGCGCGAGCGCTCGGCCTCCTGCTCGGCCAGCTTGGCGTCGAGCAGTCGCGCGCGGAGCACCTCCATCGCCTTGATCTTGTTCTGCAGCTGGCTCTTCTGGTCCTGCTGTGACACGACGATGCCCGACGGGAGGTGCGTGATGCGCACGGCGCTGTCGGTGGTGTTGACGCTCTGGCCGCCGGGCCCGCTCGAGCGAAACACGTCGATGCGGAGGTCCTTCTCCTCGATCTTGAGGTCGATTTCCTCGGCTTCGGGGAGCACGGCGACGGTGGCCGCGGACGTGTGGATGCGGCCCTGCGCCTCGGTCGCGGGCACGCGCTGCACGCGGTGGACGCCGCTCTCCCAGCGCATTGCACCGAAGGCGCCGGTGCCGATCACCTTGAAGATCACTTCCTTGATGCCGCCGAGGGTTCCCTCGGAGTAGGACATGGTTTCCACCTTCCAGCCCTTCCGCTCGATGAAGCGCGTGTACATCCGGTGGAGGTCGGCGGCGAACAGGGCGGCCTCGTCGCCTCCGGTGCCGGCGCGGAGTTCGACGATGCAGTTGCGCTCGTCGAGCGGGTCACGCGGCAGGAGGAGCGGCTTGAGCTCCTCCTCGGCGCGTTCGATGTCCTCGGCGAGGCGGGTGGCCTCGGCCTCGTAGTACTCCGTCTCCTCGTCACTGCCGCCCGACACGGCAAGCGCCCGGGCGGACTCGAGGTCCGCGTCCAGGCGCTTGAGGGCGGCCGCCCGGTCCACGACGTCGGTCAGCCGCTGGTGCTCGCGGCCGAGCGACGCCATCAAGCGGGCGTCGCGGACCGTCTTTGGATCGAGGAGCTCCCGCTCGACGGCCGCCGCGCGGTTGACCGCTTCGGCGAGGAGGTCGCGGAGCGCCAAGTGTTACGCGGGGGTCGTCTGCTTGGCCTTGCCGTACTTCTGGCGGAACCGTTCCACGCGACCGGCGGTGTCCACGAGCTTCTGCTTCCCGGTGAAGAACGGATGGCAGGCGGCGCAGATGTCGGTATGGATCTCGGCCTGGGTGGAGCGGGTCTGGAACGTGTTCCCGCACGCGCAGACGACGGTCGCGGTCGCGTAGACGGGATGGATGTCGGCTTTCATCGGGATGCCTCGGGAGTTGCGCGGTCGTACAGAGCCTAGAAATGTAGCCACTCCCCGACGCGGCTTCAAGGCGGCCGGAGAGGGCACCCACATTCCGAACTGGAAGCGGGACAAGTACTTGCGCCGCGAGCCCGGCGGCCGATTCCGTTTGACACCCGGCACCGCCGTCCCTACTTTCGCCACTGTAAAGGGAGATGCCGCCATGCGCGGCATCATGCCCTGTTCGCCGCGTTCCCACCGCCGCTCCCGCCGCGAGAGATGACCCCGACGACCGAGTTCCTCGCCACCGTGCCGCTCTTCAAGGGACTCGATCCCGGGGAGCTGTCGAAGTTCGGCGATCTGCTGCGCGAGAAGAGCTATCCGAAGGGGAGCGTCATCCTGTTCGAGGACGACCCGGGCGACGCGCTGTTCATCGTCCGGAACGGCCGGGTGAAGGTTGTGCTGGTGGCGGAGGACGGCCGCGAGGTGATCCTCGGCCTGCTGGGGGTTGGGGAGCATTTCGGCGAACTGTCCCTCATCGACGACCAGCCGCGCTCGGCGCACGTGATCGCGATGGAGGAGAGTTCGCTCCTCGTGCTGCGCCGGGACGATTTCCGGCGCCGCGTGGAGGCCAACCCGTCGGTGGCGTGGTCGCTGCTCACGGAGCTGTCGCGCCGGCTGCGGCGGGCCGACGGCAAGATCGGGTCGCTGGTGCTGCTCGACGTGCCCGGCCGGATTGCCCGGATGCTCCTCGATGCGGCGGACGAGGGCGGGGCGGCGCTCATCGAGAAGCCGCTCACGCACCAGACGATCGCGCACCTCATCGGGGCGAGCCGGGAAACGGTCTCCCGGGCGATGCGGGGCTTCCAGGATGCGGGGTGGGTGGCGACGGAGCGGCGGCGCATCCGGATCGTGGACCGGGCCGCGCTGGAGCGCCGGGCGCAGCAGCGGGCTTAATAGTTGCGTGACGTGAGTCACACCGGGGTCGTGACTGCCTGCCTTTTGCCCTCCGGGCGGAAAGTGGTATCGTGCGAACGTTGAGGACCGACACGTGAGTCTGCGCGTACAGTTTTGGGGCACGCGGGGCTCAGTGCCGAGCCCAGGTCCGCTCACCGTGCGCTACGGCGGCAACACGCCGTGCGTCGAGGTGCGGACCTCCGCGGGGTGGCTGGTGGTCCTCGACGCGGGCACGGGCATCAGGGAGCTCGGGCGATCGCTGATCGAGCGGTCGAACGGGGTGGCGGTGGCCGGCGACATCTTCCTGACGCACGCACATTGGGACCACATTCAGGGCATTCCGTTCTTCGCGCCGATCTTCCAGAAGGGGAATCACTTCACGATCTGGGGTTCGAAGTCCCTGGAAACGAGCATTGACCGGGTAGTGCGCGACCAGATGTCGCCGGTGGTGTTCCCGGTGACGTTCGAGGAGCTGGACGCCACGATCGATTTCCGCGAGATAGCCGACGGAGAGCGATGCGTGGGGACGGGATACGAGGTGACGGCGATGGAGGTGCGGCACCCGGGCGGCG
Organism: Gemmatimonadota bacterium; assembly: GCA_034716715.1. Taxonomy (GTDB): domain Bacteria; phylum Gemmatimonadota; class Gemmatimonadetes; order Gemmatimonadales; family Gemmatimonadaceae; genus Fen-1231. Next base: position 3,350 of record JAYEKC010000012.1, read on the forward strand.
CGCTGGCGTACCGGTTCACGGAACCGCGAACGCAGGGCCCTGCCCTGGTGTACGTATCGGACAACGAGCTGGGGCCGGCCGACCGGTACCAGACGCCGTCGGGGTGGCGGGAGCGGTTCACGGCGTTCGTGCGCGGGGCGAAGGTGCTGGTGCACGACACGACGTACACGACGGAGGAGTACGACTTCCATCGCGGCTGGGGGCACTCGACCTTCCGCGAGGTGACGGAGCTGGCGGTGCAGGCGGGGGTGGAAACGCTGGTGCTGTTCCATCACGAGCCGCGCCGGACGGACGAAGAGCTGGACCGGCGGGTGGCGGAGTGCCAGGCGCTGGTGAAGGAACGCGGCGGGCAGGTGCGGGTGCTGGCGGCCGCGGAAGGTCTGACGTTGACGGTCTGAAATCCCCCTGGGAGGTTGCACATGCGAGTGAAGACGTTCACCACTGCCCTCGCCGGCCTGGCTCTCGCGGCCGGGGTGGCCGCCGCGCAGTCGAAGCCGACGGTCGCGGTACTGTATTTCACGAACTCGGCCCTGGGCGCGCGCAACGCCGAGCTCCAGCCGCTGTCAAAGGGCATCGCCGACCTGCTCATCAACAGCCTCGCGGCGAACCCCAACATTCGCGTGGTGGAGCGCGACCGGATCCAGGCGATCCTGGACGAGCAGAAGCTCGCGACCGACGGCAAGCTCGACCAGGCGACGGCGATCAAGGTCGGCAAGCTCGTCGGAGCGCACCACATGATCACGGGCGTCTTCTTCAGTGAGCTGAAGGGCGATAGCCTGCGGCTCTCGGCGCGCGTCTTCAACACCGAGACGAGCGAGATCGAAAAGGGCGGCATCGAGGAGCGCGGCAAGATGGACGCGATCATGCCGCTCATCGACCGGTTCGCCGCGAAGATCAGCAACGACGTCAAGCTGCCGATGATCCCGGCGCCCGCGCGGCAGGAGCACGACGCCGCGATGAAGAAGCAGGAAAAGGTCCCGTTCCAGGCCGTGATGCTGTACTCGCGCGCGCTGGACGAGAAGGACCACGGCAACAAGGACAAGGCCATCACGCTGTTCCGGCAGGCGATCCAGGCGTTCCCGGCCTATGAGGCGCCGGCGAACGAGCTCAAGAAGCTCGAAGCCAAGTGACGTGAGGTGGGGGCGGGGCGCGGCACCGCGTTGGCGGCGCGCCGCGCTCGCGTGGTACCTTCCCCGCCGGGCCCGTTCGGGCCCGGCGGTTTGCGTTTCCCGGTCAGTGGAGCAGAGGCGTGCAACCACTCGTCATCACCCCGGTGGGTCGCGCGGCGGCCGCGCTCGACGGGCTCGCCGTCGAGGTCCGGCGCGAGCGTGAGCTGCCGCCCGGGGATGCGCTCGACGCCGAGCGCCCGACGGTGGTGTTGCTCGACCGCGCCCTTGCGGCCAGCGCCGGTGGCCGCGCGGGGTTGCAGGCCCTGGCCGAAGTAGCTGCGCTCGTTGGCCTGGGTGAGGCGGGCGCGGACGAGCCGGGTGACGAGCTGGCGCCGGACCTGCTGACGTCGTTCCTCGCCGCCGACGCGGCGCCGGCCACGGCCCGCGTGGCGATCCGGGGCGCGCTCCGCCACGCGGCCGCGCTTGTGGCGTCGCGCCGCGCCGAGCGCAAGGGCGGCCGCAGCGCCGACGACCTGCACGAGCTGACGAAGATCGGGGTGGCGCTCTCCACCGAGCGCGACCTGCTGACGCTCCTCGAGACGATCCTGACGCAGGCACGGCGCCTGTCGTCGGCGGACGCCGGCTCGCTGTACCTCGTGGAGCGCCTGGACCCGGGCGGGGCGGCCGGCCGCCAGTTGCGGTTCAAGCTGGCCCAGAACTTCACGCTCCCGGATCTGCCGTTCCGCGAGTCGGTGATGGCGATCGACCACACAAGCCTCGCCGGGTACGTGGCGTCGACCGGCGAGCCCCTCATCATCCCCGACGTGTACCTGCTGCCTCCCGACGTCACGTATGCCTTCAACCGGTCGTTCGACGAGAAGGTGGCGTACCGGACCAAGTCCATGCTCGTGCTGCCGATGCGTTCGCACCGCGACGAGGTGATCGGCGTGGTGCAGCTCATCAACCGCAAGCGCGACGCGGGCGCGCGGCTCGCGGCGGCGGACGCGGTGGAGGCCCAGGTGGTGCCGTTCGACGCCCACTCAGTGGACCTCGTTTCCGCGCTCGCGTCGCAGGCGGCGGTGGCGATCGAGAACGCCCGGCTCTACGAGGACATCGAGCGCCTCTTCGAGGGCTTCGTCACCGCGGCCGTGACGGCGATCGAGTCGCGCGACCCCACCACGAGCGGTCACTCGCTCCGCGTGGCGACGCTCACCTGCGGGCTGGCCGAGGCGATCGACCGCGGCGGCGAAGGGCCGTACCGCGGGACGCGCTTCAGCCGGGAGCAGCTGCGTGAGCTGCGCTACGCGGGCCTGCTCCACGACTTCGGCAAGGTCGGCGTGCGCGAGCAGGTGCTGGTGAAACAGAAGAAGCTCTACCCGAGCGACCTCGCGATCATCAAGCACCGGTTCCAGTTCCTGCTGCAGCGCGCCGACCTGGAGTACGAGCGCGAACGCGCCGAGTACCTGGTGAACTTCGGCACCGAGAAGTACCCGCGCGTGCTCGCCGACCTCGATTCCCGGCGCCAGGCCAAGCGGCTCGAGCTGCAGCGCTACCTGGACGCGATCGTGCAGGCCAACGAACCGACCATCCTGCCGGAAGGGAAATTCGACGAGCTCGAGGCCATCAACGCGCGCACCTTCATCGACTTCGACGGCGTAGAAAAGCCGCTGCTCGCGGACGACG
>JAYEKC010000013.1:0-6122 GCA_034716715.1 Gemmatimonadota bacterium
GCGCCGGCTCCAGCGAACCCGGCGACCGCACGACGAGCGCCCCGTCCAATCCCACCCACGCCGCCAGCAACGCCACGGCCGCCACGGTGATGGCCGGCCGGACGGGCCGCACCACGGCGTCGAGGGCCACGCCCACGGCGATCATCGCCGCCGGGGCCGCGAAGAACGCCAGGCGGTCCGAGAGCGGATAGACACCGGCGATCGAGGCTGCCGCCGCGAACGCCACGGGCGCGCCCAGGAGCACGAGCCCCGTGCGCGATCGGCGGGCCATCACCGCGAGCCCGCAGGCCCAGGCGCCGACGCCGGCCGCCGCCGCCGCGAGGCTCCCTTCCCACCGGAGCGGCGTCGCCGCAACGGACGCGGCGGCCCGGAACATCCGCGCCATCAGCGCCGGCTGCGAGGGGTCCAGCATCACCGGCGCCCAGTATTCGGTGAGGTACGGGTCGCCCACCGAGTGGCGCAGGACGGCGAACCACTCGGCGCCAAAGGCGACGACCCACGCCGTGCCGCAGGCGGCGAGCCCCACGCGTGCCGCCACGCCCCGTCGCCACGCCGCGCCCGCCAGCGCCACCCCGACAGCCGCCAGCGTGAATACCGAGGGCAGCGAGACGAATACCGCGACCACGCCGCATGCGCCAAGCCACCCCCACCGCCGTGCGCTGCCGGGATCGTCATGGACGCGCAGCCCCAGCCAGATGAGGCCCACGGCGGCCAGGGCGTCGCCGGCATACGGCTTCACCTCGGCGGCGTACCGGAGCGCAAGCAGCGAGCCGGCGAGGGCCGTGACGGCGAACGCCGCCGCACGCGCGCCCGCCAGCCGGCGCGCCACGAGCCACGTGAGCGGGAGCGTGGCCACGCCCGCCACGAACGACCATCCGCGCAACGCCGTTTCCCCGGCGCCGAACATGAGGAAGGCTGCGCGTTCGACCCAGAGGTAGCCCACCGGCGCCGCCTGCCCCCAGTCGAGTGGGTGGGCGAGCCCGCCGAAGCCGCGCGCGAGCACGTTGAGCGCCAGCGACGCCTCGTCGAGGAACAGCGAACCCCGGTGCGTCCACACCCACGTCCGCGCCGCGATGCCGGCGACGATCGCGACGCTCGCGATCGCGATGGCCGTTCGCTCGTTGGAGTCCGCAGGGCCCGTCGCTGCTGTCGGCACGCCGGGAAGCTAGCGCGGTAGCCCCGCGCGGCCCATCCGGCGCCGCGCAGGGCGGCCGGGAACGCGCCGGCCCGCCCCGTCGCGCGTCGGCGCGCGTCGGCCTCAGCGCGCGGGAGTCGCGGCTTCGACCTGCGTCAGGATCCGCGGACCCTGTTCCGTGACGGCCACGGTGTGCTCGAAGTGCGCGCTCCGGCGGCCGTCGGCGGTCACCACCGTCCACTTGTCAGCCAGCGTGCGCGTTTCCGCGGTGCCGGCGTTGACCATCGGCTCGATCGCGATCGTGAGCCCGGCCGAGAGTCGGGGACCGCGCTTCGGCTTGCCGTGGTTGGGCACCTGGGGTTCCTCGTGCATCGACTGCCCTACCCCATGGCCCACCAGATCGCGCACCACCACGAACCCGCCGCGCCGCACGCGCGCTTCCACCGCCGCGCCGATGTCCCCCACGTGGTTCCCCACCCGCGCCTGCTCGATCCCGGCGTGGAGCGAGGCCTCGGTCACTTCGAGCAGCCGCCGCGTCTCCGCGTCCACCTCGCCCACCGGGTATGTCCACGCCGAATCGGTGTGGAGTCCGCCGAAGAACACGCCGATGTCCACGGAGATGATGTCGCCTTCACGCAGCACCCGCCGCGCGGACGGGATCCCGTGCACGATTTCCTCATTGACGCTCGCGCAGATGCTGGCCGGGAAGCCGTAGAGCCCCTTGAAGCTCGGCGTGGCCCCGCCATGCGACCGGATGAAGTCCTCGGCCACGCGGTCCAGGTCGGCCGTCGACACTCCCGGACGGATCGCTCGCCGCATCTCGAGGTGGGTCGCGGCGAGGATCGCCCCGCCCTCGGCCATCGTCTCGATCTCGCGCGGCGACTTGAGCTGCACCATCAGCCGATGCCCGCCACCCGGCGCACGCGCGCCTCGATGGCCTCCACGGTGCCCGTGGCGTCGATGGCCTTGAGCGGGCTGCCGTGGGCCCGGTACCACGCGATCACCGGCGCGGTCTGCGCCTGGTACACTTTGAGGCGGTTGCGAACGGCGTCCGGCTCGTCGTCCTTGCGGCGCATCAGGTGGCCCTTGGGCGTCGCCTTGCAGTCGGCGTGCAGCTCACCCGGATCGCGTCCGGTAAACGGCGTGCCGCAGGCGTCGCAGACGGTCCGGCCCGACAGGCGCTTGACGAGTTCCTCGTCCTCGATCTCGAACAGCAGCACGAGGTCGAGCGTGCGGCCGAGTCCGGCGAGGACGGCCGTGAGGCCCTCGGCTTGGGGCACGGTGCGCACCACGCCGTCGAGGACGACGCCCTTCGCCTGCTCCGGCGCGGCCAGCGCCTCGCGCATGATGTCGAGGATCAGGGCGTCGGGCACGAGGTCGCCGCGGTCGTAGAACGCCTTGGCCTTGAGGCCGAGCGGCGTCCCGGCCTTCATCGCGGCCCGGATGACGTCGCCCGTGGAGATCTTCGGCACGCCGAGCGCCGCCGCGAGCCGCTCGCCCTGCGTCCCCTTCCCGCAGCCCGGCGGCCCCAGCAGCACCACGATCACGTGGCGCGCCTCAGAAGCTCATGTCACCCGCCCGTCCGCGGAACCGCACGCGCCCCTTCTTCATGAAGGAGTCGTACTTGCGGAGGAGCAGGTGCTGGTTCATCTGGGCCAGCGTGTCGAGCGCCACGCCCACCACGATGAGCAGCGACGTGCCGCCGAAGCGGAACGTGACGTTCACGAAGTCGCCGATCCAGATCGGCAACAAAGCGATGAACGTGAGGAAGATCGCGCCGGGGAACGTGATGCGGCTGACGACGTGGTCGATGTACTCGGCGGTCTTGGCGCCCGGCTTCACGCCGGGGATGAAGCCGCCCTGCTTCTTCAGGTTCTCCGCCAGGTCCACCGGGTTGAACACGATCGCGGTGTAGAAGTACGTGAAGAGCACGATCAGGATCGCCATCAGCGCGAAGTACAGCCAGGTGTTCGGCTGGAAGTAGTCGGCGAAGTCGCGGAGCCGCTCGTTGCCCGAGAACGTCGCGAGCGCGCCGGGCACGATGATGAGCGACTGGGCGAAGATGATGGGCATCACGCCGGCGGCGTTGATGCGCAGCGGGATGAAGTTCTTCGCGGCCTCGCGCATCCGGCCGCGGCCCATGGTCCGCTGCGGGATCTGGATCGCGATGCGCCGGGCGGCCAGGGTGATCAGCACCACGCCCGCCACGACGCCGGCCATCACGGCCACCAGCAGCAGCAGCGCGAGGACGTTCACGCCCTGCGTGGCGACGAGCTGGAACGTGGACCACATCGCCGGGAAGAACCGCTCGACGATGGAGAAGAAGATCATGAGCGACGCCCCGTTGCCCAGGCCGCGCTCCGTGATCTGCTCGCCCAGCCACATGACGAACACGGCGCCCGTGGTCAGGAAGATCGTCATCTCGAGCTTGAACCCGAACCCGGCGTTCGACACGGCGCCCTGTACGCTTTCCGTGAACAGCGCGTAGCCCCACGCCTGCACCACCGCGAGGCCGACCGTCGCGTAGCGCGTCCACTGCGTGACCTTCTTCCGGCCCTCCTCATCCTTCTGGAGCTTCTCCACCTGCGGGATCACCGCGCCCGCGATCTGCGCGAAGATGCTCGCCGAGATGTAGGGCATGATGCCCAGCGCGAACACGGTCGACCGCGAGAGGTTGCCGCCCACGAACAGGTCGTACAACCCCAGGAGGCCGCCGCCCTGCTGGCTCTGGAAGTAGTCCAGCATCGCCTGCACGTTCACGCCCGGCACCGCGATGAACGAACCGACGCGGTACACGAGCAGGCACAGGAACGTGAAGACGATCTTTTCCCAGAGCTCCGGCGTGCGATAGATGTTCGCGATCGCCTGGGTCGGGTTGGCCTGGGCCATGGGGATCCGTTACTCCTCGACCGAGCCGCCGGCCGCCACGATCTTCTCGCGCGCCGACGCGCTGACCTTGATGCCCTTCAACGTGAACGCAGCCGTCACCTCGCCGTTGGCGAGCAGCTTGGCCGGCCCCTTCGCCGAGCGGATCAAGCCCGCCTCCACCAGCGCCTCCCGCGTCACCGCGGCGCCCTTCGGGAGCTTGGCGAGGTCGTCCAGCCCGATGACCTGCGCCTCCACCCGGAACGGGTTAGTGAACCCGCGCTTGGGCACGCGGCGCGTCATCGGCATCTGGCCGCCCTCAAAGTGCGGCTTGTTGCCGCCCGGGCCGTGGTGCCCCGAGCGGGCCTTGATGCCCTTGTGGCCCTTGCCGGCCGTCTTGCCGGTGCCCGACCCCGGGCCCCGGCCCACCCGCTTGCGGTCGCGGTGCGACCCCGGGCTCGGCATCAGGTTGTGCAGTCCGATCTTGTCGCTCACGTTCTACTCCTTGGTCAGCGTCACCTTCACCAGGTGCCGCACGCGCATGATCATGCCCCGCAACGCGGGGGAATCCTGGTGCACCACCGACGACTGGTGGTGCCGCAGGCCGAGCGCCTCGAGCGTCGCGCGCATGCGCGCCGTCTGCCCGATGCCCGACTTCACCTGCGTGATCCGCACCTTGCCCGTCGTCAGGGTATTCGGCTCGGTCTTCTTCGGCCCGCGGCTGCGGTGCCAGACGAACGTCCTAGGCATGCTGCACCTCGGCCGTCACCTTGCCCTTCGCGCGCGAGCGGTACGGCACGGCGGCCGTCTCCACCCCGCGCTCCTTCGCGATCTGCTCCACCGTCGTCAGGCTCGTGAGTCCGTCCATGGCCGCCAGCACCATGTTGTGCGGGTTGGTCGAGCCGAGCGACTTGGTCAGGATGTCCGTGATGCCGGCGCACTCCATGACGGCGCGCACCGCGCCGCCGGCGATCACGCCGGCGCCCGGCGCGGCCGGCTTCATCAGGACGCGCCCGGCGCCGTGCTCGCCCACCACCTCGTGGGGAATCGTCGCGCCCGTCATCGGGATCGCCACCATCTTGCGGCGCGCCCCGTCCACGGCCTTGCGGACGGCCTCCGACACCTCGTTGGCCTTGCCCGTCGCGATGCCGACCTTGCCCTGCCCGTCGCCCACCGCCACGAGGGCGTTGAACGAGAACCGGCGGCCGCCCTTCACGACCTTGGCCACGCGATTGATCGCAATCACGTTCTCGACGAGCCCGCTGTCGTCGCGCTGGTCGCCGCCGCGGCCGCCACGGTCACCGCCGCGGCCACCGCGATCACCGCCGCGGCCACCCGGCCCGCCGCGCCCGCCGCCCGGTCCGCCGCGGCCTCCACCCGGCCCGCCACGGCCACGGCCGCCACGACCGCCACGGCCACCGCCGCCGCCCGTGCGCTCGCCGCCCGTGCGCTCGCCGCCCCCGCGCTCGCCACCGGGGCGCTCGCCACCGGCGGAGTGCGTCTCCGCCGTCGCTCCGGGCGTCTGGCCCGCCTGCTCCTGGTTCTCTGCCATTAGAACTCCAGCCCGCCTTCGCGGGCGCCATCGGCCACCGCCTTCACGCGGCCATGGAAACGGTATCCGGCGCGGTCGAACACCACCTTGCTGATGCCCGCCGCCTTGGCCTTCTCGGCGACGAGCTTGCCCACCGCCGCCGACTTCTCCGCCTTCTTGCCCGTCAGGCCGTTGTCCGTCACGGACAGCAGCGTGCGCTGCGCCGCGTCGTCCACCAGCTGGGCGTAGATGTGCTTCTCGGAGCGGAACACGACGAGCCGCGGCCGCTCGGCCGTGCCCGCCACCTTCGCGCGCACGCGGCGGTGCCGCCGGTCGCGCAATCCCGCCCGTGTCGATGGAACGCGTGCTCCTGGCATTACTTCGCTCCCGCCTTGCCGGCCTTCCGGCGAATCACCTCGCCGGCGTACTTGATGCCCTTGCCCTTGTACGGCTCGGGCGGACGCAGCGACCGCAGCTCGGCCGCCACCTGACCCACCATCTCCTTGTCCGCGCCCTCGATCACCACCTGCGTGGGCTGCGGCGCCGTCAGCTTGATGCCCGTCGGCGCGCGGTACTCGATCGGGTGCGAGA
>JAYEKC010000014.1:0-6108 GCA_034716715.1 Gemmatimonadota bacterium
TCCATCCAGATGATGCGCGACGCACCGCCGCCCCCGCCCCGCCCGCCCCGGCCGGCCGCGGTGTCGCCGGGCTTGCGGCACAGCTCGCGCATGAAGCCGCTGCAGCCGTTGTAGCCGTACGCGATGGGCAGGTCGATGGAGAGGATCTTCACCTCGAGCACGTCGCCGGAGTCGGCGCCGGTCACGTAGATGGGACCCGTGAGGATGTGGCCGCCGGGTCCGCGCCGGTCGCCGGTGACCTGGGAGACGATGTCGCGCAGGTTCTGCGGCACGTCCTCCGGCTTGATGCCCATTCGCTCGAGGCCGGCCGGGTTGTTGGTGAGCATCGTCTCGACCTCGACGATGTCGCCGGAGTTCACCGTAAGGACGGGCTTGGCCTCGGACCAGTAGTACCCGTACGCGACGGTGCCCGGGGTGGCGGGCAGCTGGTGCACGCGCTGTGCTATGCCCGGCACGGCGAGCATCGCGAGCCCGCACACGCGCCACGCGGCCGCTGCGGCGGTTCGCGCGACGCGAGCCGCAGGCGACGCGGCACGCTCAGGCACGGCCTCCTTCCTTCGGCCCCCGGATGGCATGCGGCACCTCATCATTTGGGCGGGAACAACCGGTTGAGTTCGGCGAGCTCGGGCAGGCCCCTGTCCGCCGCGTGCCAGTTGGCACGGAGTTGTGCCGCGGCCGCTGCCGCGGCGGCGCTGTCGCCGGCAGCGTGGGCCGCGCGCGCAAGCCCATAGAGCGCACGGGACCGGCCGGGCGTGCCGAGCAGCGCGCGCTGGAACTCGGCCTGCGCCTCGGCGTCGCGGCCGGCGGACACCAGGAGGTCGCCGAGCAGCTCGTGCGGCGGCTTCACCGTGAGCGGCGGCCCGAACGGCACGGGCAGCGCGTCGTCGAGGCCGGCCGCTTCGCGCGCGAGCGAGATGCCGCCGTCGAGGTCGCTCGCGGCGACCCGCTCCAGCGCGCGGAGCTCGAGCACGAGGATGCGGACGTAGGGATCGGGCCGGCCCCCTGCCGGCGCAGCGCCGCCTCCGCGCCTTCGCGCGCCCGGGTAACGCCGTCCGCCGAGCCGGCCAGCCAGTTTGCGTATCCGGTGCCGAACGCCATATAGGCGCGCGCACCCGGTGTTCCTCGCGGAGCATCGTCGGTGATCCGTATGGCGCCGTCGGGCCCGGCATCCACGATCTGTGCCGCGCGGAAGCCCGCGTAGCCCTCGACGTTGTCGACGTTGGCGTCGGGATTCTGGTTGCCGGCGCACGCGTCGAGCGCCGCGCGCGCCTCCCGGTACCGCCCGGCCTGCAACAACCCGTAGTGGAGCCACTCGTTGTAGTGGCCGCACTTCCGGAGCGGTTGGCCGGCGCGGGCCAGGTCGCGTTGCTGCGACGCGGCGGCGCGGATGTTGGCGGCGATGACGTCGTCCCACAGGCCGACGGCCAGGAAGATGTGCGACGTCATGTGCTGCGCGTGTGGCGCGCCGGGCGCGATCGCCGAATAGCGGCGCGCGGCCCAGAGGCCAAGGGGCGCATGCGCCGGGTCGTCGAACGCGTGGATGACGAAGTGCGCCGCCCCGGGATGGTCCGGGTTGTGCCGCAGCACCTCCTCCGCCAGGGCTCCCGCCTGCATGTAGGACGGGACGTCGCGATCCCCCTGGTTGAGGCCGAGCAGGCCGAGCGCGTGCAGCACCTTCGGCTCGTCGTCTCCGGGGTACGCGCGCTGGAGCCGCGCGGCCGCCGCGGTGAAGAGGGTGTCGCGCCGCGCCTTGGACCCTTCGCCGTAGAGCGCCTCGGCGAGGTCGAAGTACGCGCGTTCGCGCGGCGTGTTGACCTTCGCGCGTCGGGCCGTTGCGGTGGGCGCGAGCTTCGCCAGCGCGGCGCGCGCAGCCGCGAGATCCTGCTGGTTCCAGACCTGGTGCGTGTGGGTGAGCGCCTCGCCCCAGTAGGCCATCGCGAACGCGGAGTCGGCGGCCTGCGCCTCGCGAAACGCCGTCGCGGCGCGCTCGTATTCGAAGCTGTAGTAGAGCAGCATGCCGCGCACGAACGCCGGTTGCGCGGCGGCGCTCCCGGACGTCGGAAACGAGATGGTACCGAGCTTCTCGGCGGCCTGCGCGCCGGCCGCAGGAGGCGTGGCGCCGAGGCAGGCCAGCACGGCGAGTGCCGTGCCGGAGCGGCGGAGGCCGAGATGGACGACGGGCATGCCCTATGGTAGCATCTCCGCACCACCTTCGGGAACTCGGAACATGCGCATGCCACGGCACCTCGTCCTCGCCCTGCTGCTGGCGGCGCCCCCGGCCTGGTGCCAGTCGGCCGCGGACCGCCGGACCGCGGCGGAGATCCGGAGGCTGCGCGCATCGTCCAACGCGGCGATCGCGAAACACGACACGTCGGGCTTCGGCGCCATCCTGGCGCCGGATTTCTCGATCGTCACGTCGTACTCGAACCACGAGTCGGGGCGCGACAATCACGTGCGGTCCATCGCGCAGACGTTCGCCTCGCGCCCCGACGTGGTCTACGTCAGGACGCCGGACGACGTGCGCGTGTTCGCGCCGTGGGGCATGGCGTCGGAGCAGGGGCGCTGGACGGGTTCGTGGACGGACGGCGCCTCAAAGGTCCGCATCACCGGCAGCTACTTCGCCAAGTGGCGCAAGGTGAACGGCGCGTGGCGCGTGGAGGGCGAGACGTACGTGCCCGAATCGTGCACCGGCGGCCCCTACTGCACCACGCCGCCCCGGTAGCGTCCGGTAGCGTGCGGAGGGCGCGTACCGCCCCGGGGCGCGCGCCGCGACCGCGCCGCCGGCCAGCGGCGGTGGTCTTAGCTCGACCGGAGCGACCTGCCGCCCCGCTTGTCGCCGCGCTGCCCCTCGCGCACGGCGATCGTACCGTTCACCACGACCGCGACGACGCCCACGGGGTAGCTGAACGGGTTCTCGTACGTGGCCGTGTCGGCGATGGTGGCGGCGTTGAACACCACGACGTCGCCGGCCATGCCCTGCGCGATGCGGCCGCGGTCGGCGAGGTGCACGCGCGATGCGGGCAGCGCCGTCATCTTGTGGATGGCCTGCTCGAGCGTGATGGCCTTGTGCGCGCGCACGTACGTGGCGACGACGCGCGGGAACGTGCCCGCGCCGCGGGGGTGCGGGCTGCCCCGGCGCGTGGGGCCGTCCACGGCGAACGCGCCGCCGTCGCTGCACACCATGCCGTGCGGATGTTGGCACAGCCGGTCGAGGTTCTGCTCGCTCATCGCGAAGCCGACCATGCCGACGGAACCGTTGTTGCGCTGCAGCATGGCCACGGCAAGCTCGTACGGGTCCTGGCCGAGCGATTGCGCGTACGCGCCGAGCCGCTTCCCTTCCGCCGGCTTGTCCTGCGCGGCGCGCGCGCTGGCGATGAGCACGTTGTCCCACCCGCCGATGAGGGCGACCTTGTCGAGCGCGTACTGCCTGATGCGCGGCGCGGTCGATGCCGAGTCGAGGCGCGCGAGGAACGGCGCGGTGCCGCCGTCCTTGCTCCAGGTCGGGAAGAGGTTGGAGAGGCCGGTCTGGTACGCGATGTACGGATAGCGGTCGAACGCGACGTCGATGCCGTCCTTCCGCGCCGCGGCGATGCGCGCGAACGCCGTGTCGAGTTTGTTCCAGTTGCGCGGGCCCTGCATCTTGAGGTGCGAGATCTGCAGCGGGCAGCGCGCGCCGGTCGCCACGGCAATGGACTCGGCGATGGATTCGAGGACCTGGTCGTCCTCGTTGCGCATGTGCGTGGCGTACGGCAGGCGGCGCGCGGCGAGCGGCGTGCAAAGCGCGACGAGTTCCTCGGTGGACGCGAACGCGCCGGGCGTGTACTCGAGGCCCGTGGATGCACCGCACGCTCCCTGCGCCAGGGCCGATTCGACGATCCCCACCATGCGCGCCATCTCGTCGGGCGTCGCCGGGCGGTCGTCCTCGCCGACGACGGCGGCGCGCACGCTGCCCAGGCCGACCATCGACGCGACGTTCACGCTCGGCTGGAGCTTGTCGATGGCGTCGAACACGGCGGAGAACGTGTTGGCGATTTCCTCACCCGGTTCGGCGCCGCTGGACAGCCGCCTGGCGCCCGGGGCGCGCGGGGCGCGCGAGCTGCCGTCCTGGCCCACCACGATGGTCGTGACGCCCTGCCGGACGACGGACTCCTGGCGCGGATCCTCGTCCATGCTGCCGTCGCCGTGGGAATGGATGTCGATGAATCCCGGCGCGACGGCGAGGCCCTTCGCGTCGATCTCCTCGGTGCCGCTCTCGGCGATGCGGCGCTCGACCTCCACGATGCGGCCGCCCGCGATGGCGACGTCGGCCTCGACGCCGGCGGTGCCGAGTCCGTCGAACACCGTGCCGCCGCGGATGACGAGATCATGCGCGGCGCGGCGGGGGATCCAGGGCGCGGCCAGCGCGTTGGCCCGTGTCGCGGCGAGCGCGGCGGCCGCGGCAGCCGTGACGAAGGTGCGGCGATCAGTCATGGCGGCGGATCCGCGCGCTGCACTTGATCTCGACCAGTGCCGCGGGTCGCGGGAGGGCCACCACGGCGAGCGCCGCCCGGGCTGGTGGCGCCGTGCGGAAGTACTGGACGTACACGGCGTTCATCGCGGCGTAGTCGCCCATGTCGCGGAGGAACACCGTGCACTCGTCCACGTCGGCCATGGTGGCGCCGCCGGACTCCACGGCGGTCTTTATGTTCTCCAGCGTCTGGCGGGTTTGCGCGGCGATGCCGCCGTCCACGATGTCCTGCGTGCCGGGCGTGATGCCCGTCATGCCCGAGACGAAGATCTGGTCGCCGGAGCGGATCGCCACCGAGTAGGCGGGCACGAGCGGCGCGAGGCCCGGCGGATTGAGCACTTCGCGCCCGGCCGCCGGCGCGGCCGCCGTCACGGGGCCCGGCGTGCGGGCGCAGGCCGCGCCGGCGAGGAGCGTGGCCACTCCGATGAGTGCTGCAGCACGCGAGCTCACTTGCGGGCCCCCACGACGATGGCTTCGAACCACCTGGGATAGACGTACCGGCTCGTCGGCGATGCCGCCGCCACCTCGCCCTGGAAGCGCTTGCGGTCGGCGAGCGCGGCCGCCGATGGATGCGGATCGCCGTAGGCGTCGGCGTGCGTGGGAATCACGAGCGCCGGATGGCCCAGCGCGCGCATCAGGCGACCGGTGAAGTCGTGGATCTCGAGGCGCTGGCTGTTGGCGCCCACGAGGGCGATGTCCGGCCGGAGCCCTTCCATTTCGCGCTCGATGTAGTTCATCGACCCCATGATGAGGATTTCGTGCCCCGCCATCCGCAGGAGGTACGCCAGGTTGCCGCCCTCGACGTAATCCTTCCGGCGGAGCGGCGCCTGCAGCCCGCGCGGCGCCGTCCCCACGATGCCGCGCGTGTTGTTGAAGTAGTGCTTCTTGTCCAGCGCACTGTGGATGTTGGGGATCACGCGCAGGGAAAAGTTCCCGAACTCATAGTCCTCGCCGCCGATTACCGTGATGAGCGAGCTGTCGGTGACGCCGTACGCGCGCGCCAGGTTGGCCGCCGTCTCGTGCCCGATGATGGTCGCGCCGGTCTTCCGCGAGATATAGCCGGCGTCGAGCGCGTGGTCCGGATGACCGTGCGTGACGAGGATGTAGTCGGCCCGCTTGACGTGCAGGTTGATGAGGGCCGTGTCGGCAGGGTACAGCGCGTCCGGCGCGGGACCGTCGGCGTCGGCCGGCGACCCGGTCCACCGCGCGAACTGCGTCAGGAACGGATCCACGAGCACCGTGGTCGTTCCGTCCGTGATCTCCCAGCCCGCGTTGCCCAGATAGGTGAGGCGCACGTCACCGGCGGCGGCGCGCGCGACCGATCCGGACTTCGCCGCCGGCGGCTGGGCCCCCGCCGGCGCGGTCGCGACCATCACCAGCGCCACACCCGCCGCCATCCCCACACGCAGCCGCATTCCCGCTCCTTCGCGAAGGTCGTGTGCGCGAATATACGGTGTGGTAGCTGCGGCGGTGAGTGACTCGTAACTTTGCGCGATGCTTCCCACCGCCGCCCTCCGACGCCGCGCAGCGCCGGCGTCGCTGCTCCTGTTCGCGTCGTGGGTCGCCGGCGCGCCGCCGCTGGCCGTGCAGGATGCCGCGCG
>JAYEKC010000015.1:0-6070 GCA_034716715.1 Gemmatimonadota bacterium
CGAACACCCAGTCGCGGTTCACGATGCGCGGGGTGCCCGTGAACGGGATCATGTCCTTCTTTCCCGCGATGGCCGGGTCGGGCACCTCGATGCGGTAGAGCGGCCCGTAGTAGCCGGGATCGTAGCCGAACGTCTCGTAGTACAGCGCGGCGCTCGCCGTCCAGCCGCCGCGGAGCTGGCCCTGGAACGTGAAGTGGAACTTCTTGTCGCGGGCGTCGCCCGAGTGCAGCCAGTTCCGGTAGTTCCAGATGCCGTCCGACAGGTGGTCGAACGAGAGCTGCTCGATGAACGACCCGCGGGGCCAGAACCACGTGTACCGCGGGTTGATGTTCGCGTGCACCTGGCCGTTGCGCGAGAGGAACCCCGACTTGGTGAAGAACCGGTCGCTGACGCCGTTGAACAGCGAGCGCACCACGAGGTTCTTGCCGAGCCGCGCGTACCGCACGTCCCACAGGGGGCCGTCCACCTCCACGCCCGCCGTGCGCGTGGACGCGCCCGCCACCTGCCACTGCACCGAGTTGATCCGCTGCCACACCCAGCGGCCGTCGAGGTCGATCACCCGGTTGCTGTTCGGCCCGTCCACACGGTCGGTGTACGCAAACCCGATGCGCGACTGCGCGCCGAGGTCGTGCTGGAGCCGGAGGATGTTGAAGACCGGATGGCTGCCCGTGGCCGACGCGCTCGCCGCGTCCTGCGCCGACAGCACGGCGACGTCCGTACCGGCGAGCTTGCCCGTGAGCTTGACCGCGCCGAGCGGCTGCACGATGGCGCGCGTGTAGATCAGGTTGTTGGGCACGGTGAACTGCTCGAGCCCGTCGAGGAAGAACGGCCGCTTCTCCGCGTACGAGATGGCCGTGCGCGGGTCGAGCACCACCGGCGTGGCGTCGGCCTCGACCTGCGAGAAGTCCGGGTTCGCCGTGCCGTTGAGCGTCAGGTTGTTCGTGATGCCCCAGCGCACCGTGGCGCCGAGCGCGGGGTTGGCCGCCGTGTACGTCCACGAGCCCGCGGCGCCGGCGGGGGCCGGCGTGCCCTGCGTGCGCTGGGTGACCTCCGGCGTGACGTCCACCACCAGGCCCCGCCGGATGTTCGTGAGGCCGCTCAGGCTCCCGCCCTGCCCCAGGAACGACGCCCCGGCCCGGCTCGCCGGCGCCCACGAATCCTCGTACCCGCGGTATTGCACCTCGCGCACCACGTTGAGGTCCCACGTCTGCACGTCCGTGGCCTGGTACTTGAGGCTCTTGAACGGCACCCGGATCTCCACCTCGTAGCCCCAGTCCGTCACGCGACCCTTGGACTGAAACACGTAGTCGGGACTGAGGTCGGGCGACTCGCGCGCGGCGAGCTGGCCCGTGAATCCGCCCCCCGAAAGGGTGCCGCGTTCCACGAGGATACCGTCGGCCTGCTGGCCGAGCGGGTTGACCATCAGCACCACGGCCTGCCGGCGGTCGTGGAACGTGCCGAGGAGGAGCTGGACGTTGTCGTCGGCGGAGATCTTGTCACGGTCCGCGAGCGTGGCGCGCACCGTGCCGGGCGGCTGGAACGCGCGGATGCCGAAGTAGATCGCCGTGGGCGAGTACCAGACGAGCACCTGCGTGGAATCCGCGGCGGGGATGCCGTCCTGCGGCGTGAACTGCGAGAACCCGGCGAGGCGCGCGGCCCGCTGCCACACCGGCTCGGTGAGCTGGCCGTCGACGGTGACGTCGGCGTCGATGCGGGGCGGGCGCACGTCGAGCGCCTTCGCGCGGCCGTCGTGGACTTCGGGTGAGGGGCCGCCCTGCGCCTGCAGGAGCGCCGCAATGAGAACCGCGCCGAGCATCAGTGGATCCAAATGTATGAGTGAACACCGGCTGCAGCCAGATGCTGACCCGGCGGAACCTTCGCTGCCCAATTGGGCGAAGACGGTCTCGCCAGTTGCTGTTTACATCGGACAAGAAGGGCGGGATGACTCAGGTGCGCGGCCACCGACTTCGGTCATCCGGCTGTCCTTGCCAGAAGCTCCCTGCGCTTGCGCCCGTGCGGCCTACCGTGGCAACCTGAGGGCGACCCTCACCCGCCCCGCATGCGCCCCTACGTCCGCCGCTTCGCAGCCGCCTCCGCCCTCGCGCTCGCCGCGGCGTGCGCCTCGCCACACTACGACATCGTCATCGCCAACGGCCGCGTGATGGATCCGGAGTCGGGTCTCGACGCCGTCCGCAACGTCGGAATCTCGGCCGGCAAGGTGGCCGCGCTGTCCGAATCGCCGCTCCAGGGCACACGCGTCATCGACGCGAAGGGGCTCGTGGTGGCGCCGGGCTTCATCGACCTCCACGAGCACGGGCAGAACGAAGAGTCGTACGGCCTCATGGTGCGCGACGGCGTCACGTCGGCACTCGAGATCGAGGTGGGCACGGGCGACATCGCGAAGTGGTACGCGGAGCGCGAGAAGGGCCAGATCGTGAACTACGGCGCGAGCATCGGTCACATCAAGGCGCGCATGCAGGTGCTCCACGATCCGGGCACGGGCCTGCTCCCGGCGGGCGTGGGCGGCAGCGGCGTGGCCACTGACGCGCAGCAGGCGGAGATGGAGGCGATCCTCAAGCGCGGACTCGCCGAGGGTGCCGTGGCCGTGGGGTTCGGCAGCGCGTACACGCCGGGCGCGAACATGGCGGAGATCGAGCGGATGTTCCGCGTGGCCGCTGCGGGCAACGCGTCGGCGCACATCCACATGCGGGGCGGCGTGGCCGGGCTCGACTCGACGATCGCGGCCGCCAGGGCGGCGGGCGCCAAGCTGCACTTCGTGCACATCAACTCCAGCGGCGACACGCTCCTCCCGGCGTTCCTCGACCACATCAAGGCCGCGCGCGACGCGGGCCAGGATGTCACCACTGAGGCGTATCCGTACGGCGCCGGAATGACCGAGATCACGTCGGCGCTGTACGACGACTGGCAGACGTGGCCCGACTCGCGGTTCCCGACCTTCCAGCTCGTCTCGACCGGCAAGCGGCTCACGCGCAAGACGTTCGGCGAGGCGCGCAAGGCGGGCGGCACGGTGATCAGCTTCGGCCGCACGGACGAGCAGACGAAGATGGCCATCACGAGCCCGCTCACGATGGTCGCCAGCGACGGCTACATCGAGAACGGCCGCGGCCACCCCCGCACCTCGGGCACGTACTCCAAAATGCTCGGCAAGTACGTGCGCGAGGAGCAGGCGCTGTCGCTGATGGACGCGTTGCGGAAAATGACGCTGATGCCGGCCCAGCGGCTCGAGGCGCGCGTGCCGATGATGCTGCAGAAGGGGCGGCTGAAGGCCGGCGCTGACGCCGACATCACGATCTTCGACCCGCAGACGGTGATTGACCGCTCTACCTACGAGGACGCGACGATCCCCTCGGCAGGCGTTCCGTATGTGATCGTGGGCGGCCAGGTGGTGGTGGATGGCGGCAAGCTCACGTCCGCGCGGCCGGGCCGCGCGATCCGGGCGCCGGTTACGACAAAGTAAGGCGTCGGGCGTGACTGCCCTGACCCGCACCGCGGAAGCGCAGCGCCGGGCGGTTACGGGCGGGCCTTCGGCAGCCAACGCAACCCGGCGAGCGCGAGGATCGCCGCGCCGTTGACGTTGACGCCGCTGCGGATCTGGACCTCGAACGCCCGGACCCGCGACCCCTCGTACCGTTGGCCGTCCACGGTGTACTCGTACCGCACGTATCGCGCGAGCTCGCCGTGTCATCCACGACCTGGTTCTCGATCATCAGCGCCGTCACTGGCCGGTACGTGACGGCCACGTAGGCCTGCCACAGGGCGCCGACGGCGCTCGCCTCGACCCGAGCGGTGCGACTGGCACCCTGCCCGCCCGCCAGTGTAGTGTGGGGAAGCCAGGAGGCACCATGCGCACGTCCCTTCGTTCCGCCGCGACCCTGGTCGCGGCGTTTGTCGTTCTCCCCATCACCGCGATTGCCCAGGGCGGCGGCCACGCTGACGCCGTCACGGTATTCATCGGAATGTCGTCCGCCACCATGCACGGCGACTCCGTGCCCGGCCCCACGCACAAGCTCGGCGCAATCGCAGGCCTCTCGTATGAAGTGGGCGGAAGTGGGCGTCTGTCATTCGTCCCGGGCATCGAGTTCGTGACGAAAGGCGTCAAGACGCTGTACGCGGTGAGCGGTGGGGTGGTCCTCACCGACGTGACGGTCGGGTACGTCGAGGCGCCGCTGCTCGTGGGCATCCGCGCCGACCCGATGGGCAGCGTCACTCCGCGGGTGCTCGTGGGCCCGACGGTCGCCGTGCGGGCGACGTGCGCGGTGGGCGTGCAGGGTCAGGCCGGCGCGTATGGCTGTGCCGACGTGGGCCGCGGCGTCACCACCACCGACGCAGGCGCGATGGCCGCGGCGGCGCTCGACGTCCGGATGGGCGGCCGCGGCTACTCGCTGATGGCGGCCTGGGAGCAGGGCCTCACCAACGTGGTGAAGGACAACGACGCCAAGAACCGCACGCTCACCCTCACGCTCGGCGCGACCTGGTAGCCGCGGCGCATGGACGAGACGCTCCCGACGACGACTCCAACCACCGTCACGGCCGCCTGGGGCGGCGATCGACGTTTCGCCGTCACCAGCGCGCGCGGCGGCGGCGTGACGATCGACCTTGGAAAGATTGCGGGCACCGGCCCCGTGGATACGCTCCTTGGCGCCCTCGCGGCGTGCTCGGCGGGCGATGTGCTCGATATCCTCGAGAAGCGCCGGACGCCGGCGACGCAGCTCGAGGTCGTCGTGCACGGCGAACGCCGCTCCACGCCCCCACGCCGGCTCGTGCGCGCCATGCTCGAGTTCCGCATCGACGGCCACGGCATCGAGGCCGTTCACGCCGAGCGCGCGATCGCGCTCTCGATGGACAAGTACTGCTCGGTGGCCTCGTCACTCGCGCCGGACGTCGCCCTCCAGTCCCTGCTGGTGCTCAACGGTGTGCGAGGCGCGCCGCAGGATCGCCACCCCGCCCGTCCCATCGGCGGGGGCTGACGGGCCAGGAGTCCTGGCGGACGAGCCCGACTTCACGCTCGCCAGCGGACTGGGGCTTCATTGGCCCGGAGGCCGCCGAGGGTTTGACGCCGCGCGCGACCAGCCCTATGTTGCCAACTAGACCAGTCGGTCTAGTCACCCACGAACCATGCACAGGGGAGGTGCGACATGCGAGTGGCCAGGGAGGACGTGGACGTCCGGATGGAGATCCCGGGCGCGGTGATCCGCCAGCGCCGGAACTTCGGCGACGCCAGCGGATTCGCCGGCATCAGCGGGGAGTACTTCACGCTCTCGGCCGGCGTGGACACCACGCCGCTGTTCCAGGGGCTGGACGGCAACCTCTGCCAGTGCCCGCACTGGGGGTACGTGGTCCAGGGACGGCTCACCACCACGGACGCCAAGGGCAAGCAGGAGACCGTGGCGGCGAACGACTTGTTCTACTGGCCGCCGGGCCACAACGTCCGGGTGGACGCCGACGCGGAGATCGTGATGTTCAGCCCGGAACGCGAGCACACGCACGTCATCGAGCACATGGTCGCGAAGGTCGGCGCGTAGGATGGCGGCGCGCGTCGTCCGGACGCCCGCCCGCACGGCCGGCCCCGCGCCCCGCGGGCGCGGGGACCGGTCCACGCGGCAGCGCCTGCTCGACGCGGGCATGGCCATGCTGCTCGAGCACGGCTACAACGACCTCGGCCTTCAGGCGCTGCTCGACGCCACGGACGTGCCCAAGGGGTCGTTCTACCACCACTTTCGCGACAAGGAACACTTCGCGCTCGAGGTGATCGACCAGTACATGGGCCAGGTGCACGCGACGCTCGACGACTGCCTCGGCGACCGCGCGCGCCCGCCGCTCGCCCGGGTGCGGCGGTTCTTCGAGCAGGTGCAGCGAGGGTACCGCCGCGAGGGCTACCTCGGCTGCCTGCTCGGCGGTCTCGGCCAGGAACTGGCCGGGGTGAGCGAGGTGTTCCGCCGGAAGGTCGAGGGATGCTTCAGCGCCATCGCGCGGCGCATTGCCGCCTGCCTCGAGGAGGCGCGCGCCCGGGGCGACATCCCGGCCGACGCGGACCCGGCGCGGATGGCCA
>JAYEKC010000016.1:0-6070 GCA_034716715.1 Gemmatimonadota bacterium
TCCGCCACCTCCTGCTCCGCGCCGCCTTCGATCTTGGCCATCGTCTCATCGTCGCGCGACGCCATGCGCACGTACCCGCCTATGGGCAGCCACGCGATGACGTATTCGGTCTCGGAGCCGCGGGGGCGCCAGCGCCACAGCGGGCTTCCCCAACCGAGCGAGAACCGCGACGCATACACCCCAACCATCTTCGCGGCCAGGAAATGCCCAAGCTCGTGAACGAAGATCACGAGTCCGAGCACGAGAATCGGTGCCAGCCAGGCGAGCATTACCACATCCCCCGTACGACGGCGCGGGCCCTGCGGTCCGCATCCATTAGAGACTCGCGGTCCACGGCGCCGGTTCCCTCCACCGCGCCGAGGGCCTGTTCGATCGCGGCCGCGATCCCGCCAAACGGAATGTCCCCCTCGAGGAACAGCGCCACCGCAGCCTCATTGGCGGCGTTGAACACGGCCGGCGCAACGCCGCCCCGCCGGCCGGCCTCGAGGCCAAGGCGGAGGGCCGGAAACGCATCGAGCCGTACCGGCTCGAAGGTGAGCGGAGACGCAGTCACCGGGTCGAACCGCGGCACTTCGGCGTCGTCCACCCGCTCGGGGTGCGTGAGCGCGTAGAGGATCGGAACCTCCATGGACGGCACGCCCAGCTGTGCCAACACGCTGCCATCCACGAATTCCACCATCGAGTGGACGATGCTCTGCGGGTGGACCACCACCTCGATCCGGTCGTAGGGAAGGCCGAAGAGGAAGTGGGCCTCGATGACCTCGAGCGCCTTGTTCGCAAGCGTCGCGCTGTCGACGGTGATCTTGTTGCCCATGGACCAGGTGGGGTGGCGCAGTGCCTCGCCGCGCGTCGCCCCGGCAATACGGTCCGGAGTCCACTCGCGGAACGGCCCCCCCGACGCCGTGATGATCAGGCGCCGCACATCCGCCGCCCGCCGCACGCCGAGACACTGGAGGATGGCCGAGTGCTCGCTGTCCACCGGCACGATTTCGCCGCCGCCGGCGGCGCACGCCCGCGCGGCGAGTTCGCCGGCCACAACCAGGGTCTCCTTGTTGGCGAGCGCCACGCGCTTGCCCGCCTCGAGGGCGGCGAGCGTCGCGTCCATTCCGGCGACGCCAACCACGGCGTTGACCACGATGTCGACGTCGTCGCGCGTGGCCGCGTCCACCAGCACCGCGACGCCCGTGCGCCATCCCTCGTGCGCCGCGCCGCCGGCGGGCGCCACCAGGCCGACGAACGCGGGCCGCCACGCGCCGGCCTGCTCGGCGAGCAGGTCGGCGTTCGAGTGCGCGGTGAGCGCCGACACCGCGTACCGCCCGCGCTGCCGCGCGAGCACCCGCAACGCGGTGCGACCGATGGAGCCGGTCGAGCCGAGGATCGCGACGCGACGAATCACGGGGTCGACGCGAGGAGGAAGTCGTACAGCACGTACGCCGCCGGCAGCGTGAAGAGCAGCGAGTCCACGCGGTCGAGCACGCCGCCATGGCCGGGGATGAGCGTCGAGCTGTCCTTGACGTTGGCCTGGCGCTTGAGCATCGACTCCACGAGGTCGCCCACCTGGCCGGCGGCGCTCACGACGAACCCGAACGCCGCCGCGGCCGGCAGCGACATGGTGAGGTGGGCATACGGCCGGAGGCCGAAGGCCACGTACGCAACGGCCATGAGGACGGCAACGAGAGCGCCGCCCCACGCGCCCGCGACCGTCTTCGCCGGGCTGATGCTGGGCATGAGGCGCGTCTTGCCGAGGGCCCTGCCGATGAGCATGGCGCCGGTGTCGGTCGCCCAGGTGAGGACCACGGGGAGGGCCGTCAGCAACGCGCCGGTCTGGGCGTCGATCGCGAACCGGTGGTATCGGAGGGCGTAGCCGAAGGCAAGCATCCCGCCGGTATAGAACGTGCCGAGCAGGGTGATGCCCACCACCTCGAGCGGCTTGCCCGACGCCCCCCGCACCCAGAGCGCCACCGTGAGCAACTCGAGCACCACGATCATCACGAGGCTGACGGGCGGCACCCAGAGGCCCGCGTACCGGGCGGCGACGGCCACGGGAACGAGCGCGCTGAAGAGGACGCCGTGCCCCCACAGCGGCTCGCTGCCGGTGCCGATGGCGAGGCGGTAGAACTCCCACGATGCGAGGCCTGCCACGACGGCGAGAAAGCCCGCAAGCCACGGCCCGCCGGCCCAGATGATGGCGATGACGGCAGGAATGGCCACCGCCGCGACTGCGACGCGCTTGGCGAATTCGGACATCCCGGGAGTCGCCGTGGGCGGCGGGGTCACGCCTGCACGCGGCCGAAGCGGCGGTCCCGGCGCTGGAACTCGAGAATCGCCTCATACAGCTGGCGTCGCCCGAAGTCCGGCCAGAGGACCGGCGAGATGACCAGCTCGGTGTAGGCGATCTGCCACAGGAGGAAGTTCGAGATGCGCTGCTCGCCCGACGTGCGGATGAGGAGGTCCGGGTCGGGGCAGCCGGCCGTGAACAGGCGGCCGCTCAGGAGGCTCTCGTCCACCTGCGTCGGGTCGAGGCGGCCGGCCGCCGCGTCGGCGGCGATGCCGCGAACGGCACGGAGGATCTCCGCGCGGGAGCCGTAGGACACGAAGAGGTTGAGCCGCAGCCGGGTGCACGACGCGGTGCGCGCCATGACGCCGTCCACCGCCCGACGCTGCGCCGCGCCCAGGCGGTCGAGTTCCCCGAGGAAGCGCACCTGCACGCCCTGTTGCTCGAGCTCGGCGGCCTCGCGGGAGATGTACTCTTCCAGCAGCGCCATGAGGGCGGACACTTCGGTGGCCGGGCGCTGCCAGTTCTCCTGCGAGAACGCGAAGAGCGACAGCACCTCGACGCCTGCCTCCAGCGCGCCCTCCACCACCGCGCGCACGGACTTCATGCCGTTGCGATGGCCCACCGGACGGGGAAGCATCCGCTCGCGCGCCCAGCGGCCGTTGCCGTCCATGATGATGGCCACGTGCCGCGGGACCGCGCCGTGGATGCGGACCTGCGCGAGGAGGTCGGCGGCGTCGGTCATGGCGGGCGCCTACACCTCCATCATCTCTTTTTCCTTCGCCTTCATTGCCTCGTCCACCTTGCCGATGAACTCGTCGTGGAGCTTCTGCAGGTCCTTCTCGGCGTGCTTGACCTCGTCCTCCGACACGCCGTCGAGCTTCTTGAGCGCGTCGCGCGCGTGCGTCCGCTGGTGGCGGATCGCGATGTGCCCGTCCTCGGCATACTTGTGCAGGACCTTGGCCAGATCCCGGCGCCGTTCCTCCGTCATCGCCGGCAGGGGAACGCGGATGACGCCGCCCTGGTGCGCGGGATCGAGGCCGAGGTTGGCGTCGCGAATGGCCTTTTCGATGGCCTTGGCCTGCGTCTTGTCGAACGGGGTGACGAGGAGCAGCCGCGCCTCGGGCGCCGCGACGGTGGCGCACTGGTTGAGCGCCATCTCGGTGCCGTAGATCTCGACCTTGACGCCGTCGAGCATGTTGGCCGACGCCTTGCCGGACCGGACCGAGTTGAGCTGGTGGCGCGCGGCGTCGTAGCTCTTCTCCATGCCGGACCGGCACTCCTTCATGATCTGTGCGATGGTATTCATGAGACGAGGGTCCCCACCCGTTCGCCGCGCACGGCCTTGAGCACCGCCTGCGGCGCGTTGATGTCGAGAACGATCAGCGGGATGTTGTTTTCCTTGCAGAGCGTGACGGCGGTCTGGTCCATCACGCCCAGTTCCTTCTGCATCACGTTGCGGTAGCTGATGCGACGGAAGCGTCGCGCATTGGGCGTCGTCTTCGGGTCGGCGCTGTAGACGCCGTCCACGCTGGTGGCCTTGATGATCACGTCGGCCTTCATCTGGATGCCGCGGAGGACGGCCGCCGTGTCGGTGCTGAAGTACGGATTGCCGGTGCCGGCGGCGAAGATCACCACCCGGCCCTTCTCCAGGTGCCGCAGGGCGCGCCGCCGGATGAACGGCTCGGCAAGCTCCTCCATACGGATCGCCGTCATCACACGCGTATCCACGCCCTCGCGCTCCAGGATGTCCTGGAAGGCGAGGGCGTTGATCACCGTGCCGAGCATGCCCATGTAGTCGGCGCTCACGCGGTCCATGCCCATGCGCGAAATCTGCGAGCCCCGGACGATGTTGCCGCCGCCGATCACCAGGCCCACCTGCGCCCCGGACTCCACGACTTCCTTGATCGCACGGGCATAGCCCGTGATGGTCTGGAAGTCGAACCCATGGCCCCCCGCCCCCGCCAGCGCCTCGCCCGACAGCTTCAGCAGGATCCGCCGGTAGGTCAGCTTGGGGGCGCGGGCCATGGTCGTGGTCCTCAGGCTTCGCCCATCTGGAAGCGGACGAACCGGCGCACCGAGGCGCCGGGCACGTCCTTCACGATCTGGGCGATGGTCTTTTCCGGGTCGCGGACCCAGGGTTGCTCGAGCAGGGTGACTTCCTTGTAATACTTCTCCACGCGCCCCGCCACCATCTTCTCGACGATGGCGTCGGGCTTGCCGCTCTCCTTCGCCTGGGCCACGAAGATGTCGCGCTCGCGGGCCACCAGGTCGGCCGGGATGTCCTCCTTGCGGACGGCGAGCGGCACCACCGGCACGCCGGCGGCCACGTGCTCCGCCACCGTGTTCGCGAGCGCGCGCGCCGCGTCGCCCGTGGCGCCCGCCACCTCGACCAGCACGGCGATCTTGCCGTTGAAGTGGCGATAGAAGCCCACCGCGCCGCTCGACGCGAAGCGCGCGACGCGGCGGAGCGACACGTTCTCGCCCGTCTTGCCCGCCGCCTGCTTCACGACTTCGCCCAGCGTCAGCGCCTTGTCGTGGTGCCAGTGCTTCTGCATCAGCGCGTGGTCGGCCGTGATGTTCGCCACCCCGTCGAGCGACGTGTCCTCGGCGATGTGCCGGGCCACGAGCCCGGCGAGCGCGACGAACTCCTCGTTGCGCGACACGAAGTCCGTCTCCGAGTTGAGCTCGATCAGGACGCCGAGTGACGCGTCGTCGGCCACCCACGTCACGATCTGGCCCTCGGCCGCCGCGCGTCCCGCGCGCTTCTCGGCCTTGGCGATGCCCTTCTTCCGGAGCAGGTCGATGGCCTGCTCGATGTTCCCCCCGGTCTCCTCGAGGGCCTTCTTGCAGTCGCCCATCCCAGCGCCGGTCCGGGCGCGAAGGGCAGCGACATCCTTGGCTGTTATGGTCATGGTCGTCATCCGAAACTTGGGTGCATGAAGTGAGAAGCGCGACGGGACGCGTCCTGCGGCCGCGAGCCGTGCCCGACGCCCCGCCGGGGGTCCGGCGCCGGCATGAGGCCTGGCGGGCCGCTACTCGGCGGCGTCGGACGCCGCGTCGGGCGCGTCGCCGGACTCCGGGGCGTCCCCGCCCTTGAGCCGGGCGGCGATCGCCTCGGGCTTGGCGCGGCGCCGGCGCGGCCGGCGACCCGTGCCCCCGCCGCCGCGCCGGTTGTCGCGGTCACCCTCCGGCTCGGCCCCGCGGTCGGACGAGTAGGTGTAGCTCTCGCCCTCTTCCGCCTCCTCCCGCACGGGCGCCTCGCGGCGCGCCTCCACCACGGCATCGGCAAAGGCGTGCGTGATCAGCTCCACCGAGCGGATCGCGTCGTCGTTGCCGGCGACCGGCACCGTGATCAAGTCCGGATCGGAATTCGTGTCGCAGATCGCGACGATCGGGATGCCGAGCTTGTTGGCCTCGTCCACCGCGATGCGCTCCTTCCGCGCATCGACGACGAACACCAGGCCGGGGAGGCGCGACATCGCCTTGATGCCGGCAAGGTTCTTCAGGAGCTTGTCGCGCTGCCGCGTCAGCAGGAGCTGCTCCTTCTTGGTGTAGTTCTCGAACTCGCCGCCCGCCTCGGTGCCGGCCTCGAGGTCCTTCAGGCGACGAATCTGCTTCTTGATGGTCGAGAAGTTGGTAAGCAGGCCGCCCAGCCACCGTTCAGTGACATAGAGCGCGCCCGACCGCTCGGCCTCGGCCTGCACGATCTGCGCCAGCTGCCGCTTCGTGCAGACGAAGAGGACATAAAACTATCAATCTAAAAAAATATGGTGGAGAAAGCTTTTAAGCTCC
>JAYEKC010000017.1:0-6025 GCA_034716715.1 Gemmatimonadota bacterium
GTGCGGTGGATGCGGGCGAGCACGTCCGAAGCGTGCGCCTCGGCGAGTCGATCGTGTTCGGTCGCGGGTCCGCCCCGGCCTACGCGCCGCTCGGATCCGATGGCGTCGTGTTCACCAAGAAGGTCGGCGGGCTCCCCGCGGTGGTCTTCCACCGTGACGGCAGCGCGAGCGAGGCCGGCGGGTTTTACGTCACGTCCGTGGTCGCCAGCCGCGGGAGCGACCGCCCCACCGACGCCCGCGTGGTGACCGTCGAACGTGCCACGGGGCGCGCGTCGTGGCTGCGCTACGGCGCCAACGGCTGGGTGAAGCTCTTCTGATGCGCGCCCGGGCCGGCTTCACCCTCATCGAGATCGTGCTCGCGCTGGCGATCCTCCTCCTCGTGATCGTGACGCTCCTCACGATGACCGGGAAGACCGTTCACGTCACCACGATCAGCGATCGCGAGCAGGCCGCCATCCAGCTCGCCACCGACCGCACCGACCAGGTACGCGGCGACCCCGACTACGCAGGCCTCGATACGCTGTACGGGGGCACCGAGACCGGGTTCCCCACGCTGCCGGGCTTCACGCGCTCGACCAACATCTCGCACACGACGGCGTCGGGGCAGGACTACAAGAAGGTGACCGTCACCGTGTCCGGGCCGGGCCTCACCACGCCCATTAGCCGGACCATCGTGGTGGCCGCCCCGTGACCAGCGCCCACCGGAGGCCCACGATGCGACGCGGCATGACCCTCATCGAGATGCTCGTCGCGCTGCTCATCTTCTCGTTCGTGATGGCTGGCGCGCTCGCCGTGCTCTCCGCCGAGAGCAAGAGCTTCGCGCTTGGGAGCGAGCGCGTGGCGATGTACCAGAACGGCCGCTTTGCCATCAACGAGCTGGAAAAGGACCTGCGCACAGCCGGCGCCGGCGCACCCGACATCCAGCCGCAAATGATCTACATCAACGACAGCGTCGTCGTCTTCAATGCGAACTACTGGACCAACACCGCCGGCGACGTCGAGGCGGTGTACTACAACCCCGACGCGCCCGACAGTGCCGTGCTGGCCCTGCGGAAGTCGACCCCCATCACCATCCCGCACACCGCGATCCAGTACCCGGACACCAGCTACGTCGTCGGCGGCGTCAACAGTTCGGCCGAGACCATCAGCTTCTATTTCGAGGACGACACCACCACCGCGCGCAGCGGCGACTATGTCCTCTACCGGCGGGTGAACCGGCTGAAGCCCGAGATCGTGGCCACCAACATCCTCCACAACGGCGCGACGCCGTTTTTCCAGTACTTCCGTCTGATGACGCCGGCCGGAGGCGGCACGTCGTCGCTGACCGCAGTCGACACGTCGCAGCTTCCACTGCGGCACACCGTTCCCGTCCACCTCTCCCTGGCCGACACGGGCCTCGCCGCTGCCGTGGACAGCATTCGCGCCGTGCGGGTGGACTTCACGGTGTCGAACGGGCGCACGGGCGACGCCGAGCGCTTCCGGACGCTCACCCGACTCATCCTGTTACCGAACGTCGGTCTGGCCAACACGCGTAGCTGCGGCGATCAGCCAATCTTCGCCGCCGTCCCGACGGTGCTGCCCGGCGTGGCCGGCGGCGGCGGACCCGCCGCCGAGCTGCGCTGGGTGCCCTCGGTGGACGAGACATCCGGCGAGCGCGACGTCGAACGGTATGTCATCTGGCGCAAGATTTCCGGCGCGCCGGACTGGGGCGACCCCTACGTCACGGTGCCGGCTGGCGACAGCGCCTACCTGTACGCCGATGCGAACGTGACGTCCGGCACGACCTACCAGTACGCCGTCGCCGCCCAGGATTGCACGCCGACCCTCTCGGCGCAGCGGGCCAGCAACTCGGTGACGATTCCCTGATCGGTCGCCGACTGCGCGCGGAGTGCAAATCGCTGCACCGCTGCAATATCCTGCAGTAGCCGGAGAAGCTCGCAGAATCAGAAGTTGTTGTAATGAAATGACATACGTATTGGCACGGGAAATGATGTAAGAAGCGCCCAAGCACCCGCACTCTGCGTCGGGCCCGACGCGGAAGTGACCCCGGGTGATGTCATTGGAGCGCAAGATGCCCTGCCATCCTGCAGTACCGCACGCCCGCCGTAGCGCCGCCCGCCCGGGCCTCCCCACCGGGGAGCCGGGCCGAATCGTGCGGATGCGCGGCTTCTCCCTTACCGAGTTGATGATTGTGCTGGCGCTGCTCGCCGTGATTGCGGCGATGGCGATCCCGCGCATCAACACCACGCGGTACAAGGCGGACGCCGCCGGCTACCTGGTGCGGACGCTGCTGCAGACGGCGCAGCGCAACGCCATCACGCGGCAGAGCAACGTGATCGTCAGCTTCGACCAGGCGACCAACCAGCTGCGGATCGTCCAGGACTACAACAACAACGACACGTTGAACACGACGGACCTCGTCAAGTTCCGCAAGCTCGAGGAGGGCGGCCAGTTCGCCAAGCCGACGTGGGCGGGCGTGAACGGCATCACGCCGACCGACGCGGTGATCGGCAACGCCCTGCGGACGGTGTCGTCCATGACGAGCATCATCTTTCGCCGTGACGGGTCGGCGAGCACCAACGCCGAGATCTACGTGACGATCCGGTCGAACGTGCCCACGGAGTACCGCGCCATCAACCTCATCGCCGCGACCGGCACCATCGAGCTGTATCGGTGGAGCGGGGCGGCGTGGATCCGGATGTGACCATGCGCACGCGACGCATTGCCCGCCGCGGGCGGGCCGGCCTCACCCTCGTCGAGATCATCATCGCCATCAGCATCCTGTCGGCGGCGATGCTTGGCTTCAGCCGCTTCATCAACGTCTTCCAGCGCAGCTCCAACACGTCCAGCAACTCGACGCTGGCGAGCGACCTCGCGTCGCAGCGCCTGGAGACGGTCAAGGGGTACCGCGTGTACTCGAGCCTGGTGTCCACGTACAACAACACCACCGAGACCTTCACGACCGGCACCTACAAGGGCTTTACGCGCACCACGGCGGCCGTCCGGTGCAGTGGCTGCCCAACGACGACGAACGACTACATCACGGTGACCGTGAGCGTGACCGGGAACGGCCTGAGCGCCCCGGTCAAGCGCACCACGATCATCGCGGCCTTCTGACGGAGCGACCGATGACTTCCGCCACTGCCCTTCGGATGACGCGCGCGGGCCACCGCGCGCCGGGGTTCACGCTGATCGAGATGCTCATCTCGCTCGTGCTGATCCTCATTGTCTTCGCCATCACCATTCCCTTCTTCCGGGCGCAGTCCATCGCCGTCCAGAAGAACATCGGCCGGTCCGACGCGATGCAGTCGGCGCAGCTTGCGCAGGCGGCGATCGACCGGGAACTCCGCCTGGCCGGCGGCGTGACGGGCCAGCCCGTGATCGTGCAGGCGGCGCCGTTTGCCCTGACGTTCAACGTGGACCTCGTCACGCGCCTCACGAACGACGCCAACGCCACGTACTACAACCCCGACGCCGACTCGCTCGCCGTCGAGGCTTGGGAACCGTCGCGCGCCAAGGTGCTCGCGACGTCGGGTTCGAAGAACTATCCGGCCACGCTCTACACGGACGCCACGGGGATCCAGAGCCAGGCGGAGACCATCTCGTACTTTCTGTATCGGGATTCGTCGAGCGGCCGGAACGACCTGTACACGCTGTTCCGGCGGGTCAACGACCGCGACAGCGTGGTGATGGCGCGCAACCTCTGGATCCCGTCGGACACGAATTACTTCTTCACGTACACGCGCACGGATGCGACCGGGAACATGGTGGCCATCCCCAATGCGTCGCTCCCCATCTACTGGGATGCGGCGAGCCACTACGCCGACTCGATCCGCGTCGTGGGCATGCGCGTGGCGTCGTTGTACCGCGACACGCGCCTCCAGAAGGACGTCGTGCGGACCCTGTACTACAACACGACGCTGCTGAACGCGGGCATGCTGCAGCTGCGGACGTGTGGCACGGCCCCGCTCCCGGCGCTCCTGCCGGTGGCCACGCAGGTGTTCGATGCCTTCGGCACGCTGACGAACATCCACCTCACCTGGAACGCCTCGCTTGAGGAAGCGGGTGGCGAGAAGGACGTGGCGCTCTACCTCGTGATGCGGCGCCCCAGCGCCAGCACCGACTGGGAAGTGCTGGGCAACGTCGTGGCGCAGGGCATCGCCAGCTACTCCTTCGACGACTTCAACTTCAAGTCCGGCTCGTGGGTCTATGGCGTGGTGGCCCAGGACTGCTCGCCGGCGAACTCCCCGATGGCCGCCGCCGTGGCCGTCGTGAATCCGTGAGGAACCCCATGCGTACCCGCACCCGCGGCCGAAACCGGAAGGGCTCGGCCATCATCCTCGTCATGATCATGACGGCGTCGCTTGCCGCGCTGGCGATGTCGGCCATCTACCTGACCAACGCCAGCGGGCTCCTGCTCCGCTACTTCGCCCGCGAACGCGACTACCGGTATGCGGCCGAGGCGGCCCTGGCGCTTGGCAAGTCGCGCGTCAACCGCGACACGCTGCTCGGCCTGCCGGACGACACGGCGAAGACCATCATGTCCGGGGCGTCGCTGACCGATGCGTCGGGGGCGACCATCCCCAATGTCCGGGTCAACCTCTACGGCGCGAACACGGGCGACACGGTCGGCCGGTTCGGCCAGTACGTCACGCTGCTGGCGCAGGCGTACGATGCCGGCGGCACGCGGATGGTCCGTCGCCTCGACCTCATCGCCGAGAGCTTCTCGCGGTACGCGATGTTCACCAATACGTTCCCTTCCGGCCTCGCCTACGGCAACGGCGAGTTTATCCGGGGACGCGCGCACAGCAACCAGCGGTGGAACTCCTCGGGCTCGCCGGGCCCGCACTACTATGACACGGTGTCCGCCGTCACCACCGTCGGGGGCACGGCGACGTACGACCGCGGATACATTGCCGGGGCCGCGACGATCCCGTTCCCGACGGTGGCCAAGCTCGCGTCCCTGCCCACCTACGCGGCGGGCGGCAACACCGACTTCACGGTGGTGTTCGGCTCCGCCGCCAACTCGCTGTCGGGCGGCAAGAGCATGTCCGGGCGCCTCGACACCACGACCAACGCAGTGCGCGGCACCCGGCTCTCCTTCCGGCCCGTCGACGTCGCCGGCGACGGCACGCTGGGCGAGGAAGACGGCATGATGATGCTGTTCGACATCGCGTCGGGTATCGATACCAGCGCCATCCGCGTGGACCTGCCGCGCAGCACCGGTACCACACAGGGCTGGATCACGTACCTCAATCAGTGTGGCCTCCTGGCGACCATCAACGGGCGCCGTGAGTTCTTCCCCATGGCGCGTTTTCGCGAGCCATGGGTGGTGAACCGGCTGCACACCCTCGCGACGGCGCCGACCTTCACGTGGCCGGGCGACTCGACCGCCATGGTGGCCGGCAACAACGCCGCGTACTCGAAGATCATGAGCTACGGGTCCGGGTTCTCCCGCTGCTTCCCGGTCGGGAGCCCGTACCTGATGCTCACGGAGCGGTACGTCGTCAACGCCGCCGGCTCGTGCACCGTCACGACGTCGACCGCCGTGACTCCCGCCGCGTGGGGCGGCGGCTCGCCCGGCGCGACGTGCGGGCGGTACGGAGGCCAGGATACGACGTTCACCGCCACGGTCACGCGGTGCTGGATCACCCAGACGGTGTTTCCGGGCACGGGCGTCTGTACCGGCAACCAGGTCAACCTCGGCGCCTGGCGGGCCTGGGGCGGCCCGGCCATGCCCGCGATTCCGGCCAGCGTCATCCAGGCCGTGCAGGTCCCGTACCTCTGGCCGCTCTTCAAGCCGTACAACATCAGTTCCAAAGGCATTGTCCACTCGTCCCGCGGGCCGCTCTACCTGAGCGACACCCTGCGCGGCAACGTCACGCTCTACGTGAACACCGGCGGTGGCCAGGGCGACGTCACCCTCATCGACGACACCGTGTATGACATGGACCCGGCGGCCAACGGGGCCCTGTGCCGGAACTTCCTCGGCGTGATCGCCGAGCAGGACGTGATGATCGCCGAC
>JAYEKC010000018.1:0-6009 GCA_034716715.1 Gemmatimonadota bacterium
GAGATCGACACGCTGCTGCCGCACCTGTTCGCGGCGCGCCGCGTGGCGCTGTCCACGCACGTCAGCGCCGACGGCGACGGGTGCGGCTCGGAGGCCGCCCTCGCCCTGCTGCTCGCGCAGAAGGGCCTCGAGGCGATCATCGTCAACCCCACGCCGTGGCCGGCCATGTACCGGTACCTGCTGGTGCCGGGCGTGCGTGACGAGTCGGCCCGCGGCGCCGCGGCGCTCGCCGAGGCGGACCGGCTCGTGGTCCTCGACATCAGCGACGTGCGGCGGCTCGGCGGCCTCGCCGCCGCCGTCCGCGCGCTCCCGATGCCGCCGCTCGTCATCGACCATCACCTGCCGGGCGAGGAGCCGCCCGGCACGATCAACGTCACCGACACGGCGGCGTGCGCCACCGGCGAGCTCGTGTACGACCTCGCCCAGGCGGCGGGCCTCGACATCACGCCCGAAATCGCCACGGCCCTGTACACGGCGCTCCTGACCGATACCGGCGGGTTCCGGTTCAGCAACACGTCGGCGCGGTGCCTCGCCGTTGCATCGCGGCTCGTCGCTGCCGGGGTGGATCCCGAGACGATGTATCGCCGCATCTACGCGTCGATGCCCGTGGGACGGCTCCACCTGCTGAAGGAAGTGCTCGACACGCTCGTAGTCGATCGCGCGGGACTCGCGTCGGTCGCCATTACGGCGGGCGCGCTCGAGCGACACGGCGTGAACCCCGACGATTTGGACGGGTTCGCCGAATACCCACGCTCCATTGCCGGCACGCGGCTCGCCCTCCTGTTCCGCGACCTCGGGCGGGGGCAGGTGAAGGTGTCGTTCCGGTCGATCTCCGGCGTGGACGCGCACGCCCTCGCGCGCTCGTTCGGCGGCGGGGGACATGCCCGCGCCGCCGGTGCCCTCGTGAACGGCACGTTGTCTGAGGTGCGCGAGCGGGTCGAAACCGCTGCGCGCGCCGCGCTCGCCGCCCAGGCGGGCTGAGGCTTCACCGCGCGGGCATCGCGCGCGGTCCGTTTTCGCGAGCTCGGGGGCCCGCCCGCCGGGTATGCGGGATTGGTGCCCCGCGTCACCGCCTGAATGTGCGCTGCAGCGATCCCCTATCACTATGTGACGCAACGCAGTACGGCCGCCCGTGGGGCGAATTGCGCGGGTCGCCCCGGCGCCCGGCGGGCAATTCGGGCCGACGTGCGGCGCGAAGTGCCGTCGCAGCCAAGCGTCGCTTCTGAGCAGCGAACGCACGTCTGGCACCAGCGCTCGTCGCCGGATGCAGCGGGCGGTCGCGCCGGGGCTGTGAACGACCTCCCGAAGGGCCATGGCGCCGTCCGGGTGGGCGTAGACTGTTGACTGAGGGGCCGAGCGTGGCACGGAACGTGAGTCTGTCCGGTCCGGAGTCGGCTCGCTCGGGGGATCGAGCGACCGGTGCCGCCGTGAGTTGGAGCACGCCAAACCCGGAGTCCGGATGCCTCCTTGTTGTCGCAGGAAACGCAACGACCGCCGCGGTATCGCGCTCGTCGTCACCCTGCTCGTGGTGCTGTCGATCGCCGCCATCGCATCGGGCGCGGCCTTCCTGAGCCTGAACACCGGGCTCATCAGCCGCTACCACAACCGGCTCAGCGTGCTCGAGGCCGCGGCCGATGCGGGCCTCGAGCGCGGGCGATCGGCGCTCAACGCCGACAAGACCCTGTATCCCGACACCGGCTACGTCACGCTGGAGAGTGGAGTTGCGGTGACCTCCGCCGACGGCACGCCGATCCCGGGCGTCAAGCGCTGGCTGTACGTAGGGCCGTCCGGCATCACGTCGGGCCAGTACGGCGTGTTCGGCAGCATCGTGGCCGTCACGTCGGATGCCAACGGCAACCGGATCGTGCGGCGTGCCGAAACGGTGCAGGAGAGCTTCGCGAAGTTCGCGTACTTCACCGACGTCGAGGGCAGCATCTACTTCGGTCCGAACGACGTCCTTTTCGGCCCCGTGCATTCGAACGATCGCATCCGGATCTATCCCGCGGGGCCGGGGGCGACGTTCTGGGGCCCCGTGCGTACGGCGCAGGACATCCAGTACCGCTCGTACGGCAACTACAACAACGGCTATACCGAGTACGCGCCGGCAATCCCGTTCCCCGACGTCGCTGACCTCAACAAGCTGAAGAACCAGGCCACGGCCGGCGGCACGGCATTCACCAGCTCCACGGCCGGCTCAGAGGGTCAAGCGTCCATGCGCATCGAGTTCGTGGCGCTCGACCTCAACGCCGACGGTGACTCCACGGACGCCGACGAAGGCTTCATGAAGATCTACACGGTGGCGAATCCGGCGAACAGCTGGTGGGTCGTCGCCGATACCACGGGGAACTTCAGCTCCAACGGCCTCAAGAATTCGTGGAACTGCGGGCACGTGTCGGCCACCGGAACCGGCAACCATTCGTTCTTCAAGATCTTCCGGCATCACGCGAGCGGCACGACCCAGGACAAGAACGGCTGGGCCGTGAACAACGGCACGCAGCGGAACTGCTACCTCGGCGGGTCGGACATCCTCAACGACTGGACCACGCCCGCAGGGTCGTTCCTCGCCACCGACTCGCTGGGGTCCTGGGCGCCGTGGACGGGCGCGGTGGACCCGCGCGTCACGGCCGTGCGCCCCGCCGACGCGGCGTACCTGTGGCCGCTCAGCCGGGCGCTCAACCCGAACTTCAAGGGCGTCATCCATGTCACCGGCAAGGTGGCCGTGAGCGGCAAGCTGCGCGGCGCCATCACGCTGGCTGCCACGGGCAACATCATCGTCGCCGACAACATCACGTACGTGACCAATCCCGGCGGCACGGTCCCGTGCAACTCGCCGGAGCGCGACATGCTCGGGCTGTTCAGCGGCAACGACGTGATCATGGCCGACAATCTGCTCAACGCGCCGTACCAGCCCACCTCGTCGGGGGCGTACCGCACATGGGCGTCGCGCGGGTCGGACGAATACGTCCACGGCGTGGTGCTTGCGCTCAGCAACTTCACCGTCGAGAACTACAACCACTTCCCGAACAACGTGGAGGACTGCCAGGGCGCGAACAACGCGCGCGGGTGCCTGTTCCTCACCGGCGGCATCATCCAGTACCAGCGCGGGCCGGTGGGTATCACCGACGGCCGTGGCTACACCAAGCGGTACCAGTACGACGCCTGCGCCGGCGCGAGCCCGCCGCCGTACTTCCCGACCACCGGCCACTTCGTGCGCGGCCACTACTACGAGGTCGAGCCGACGAACTTCGACATCGCCTCGTACTGGAGCCTCCTTGTTCCCTCGCCGTAACCACCCGGCTTGCTCCGCGGCCGCCGGGGGGCATATTGCGGGCTGGCATGCCCCGCCGACCCGCGCTCCGGACCGAGCTGCTGCTGAACCTGGCGTTCCTCGCCGCAGTGGCCCTGCTGCTGGTGGCGCTCACCAGCGTGCTGGTGAACCTCGTCGCGCCGGACCGCGTGGTGCCGTACGTGCTTGCCTTCATCGCGCTCGACGTGGCGATCTTCATCGGGTTCGGCCACTACCTCGTGACGAAGCTCGTGCTCGCGCCGATGCAGCGGATCATCCGGACGGCCGACGCGGTGGCGGGTGGCGACCTGGCGGCCCGGGCCCCGGACGCCGAAACGCGGGACTTCGCGGCCCTGGGCGAACGCATCAACCGGATGACGGACTTCCTGCTCGACGCCCAGGGACAGCTGGTGCGGACGGAGAAGCTCGCCACGATGGGCCGGGTGGCGGCGGGCATTGCCCACGAGGTGGGCAATCCCCTGGGCGCGATTGGGACGTACGTGGACGTGCTGCGCCGCCGTGGCGGCGACCCGCAGGTGGTGGAGGGGATCCAGGCCGAGCTGGGCCGGATCGACGAGATCGTTCGCAGCCTCCTCGACTACGCGCGGCAGGGCGACTCGGCGCCCGAGGTGGTCGACCCGGCGGTCACCATCCGCGGGGCGTTTTCGCTGCTCGAGGCGCAAGGCGCGTTGAAGGGCGTCCGGGCCACGCTCGACCTGCCGGACGGCCTGCCGGCGATTCGCGCGCGACCGCACCTGCTCCGGCAGGCGATCGTCAACATCGTGCTGAACGCGATCGACGCAGCGCCGGGCGGCGTGGTGGCGCTTGGCGCGCGGCGCTGGCAGTGGAGGACGCCGCGCCAGTCCAGCCCACACCGCCTGACCGACGATCCCGCGGCCTGGTTCCAGCGCCGGACGGAACCGCGGCCAGCCCGGATCGAGTTCGCGGCGCACGCGGCCGGGACGCTGATCTTCGTGGCGGACGATGGGCCGGGCGTTCCGCGGGAGCATCGCGACCGGATCTTCGAGCCCTTCTTCACGACGAAGGAACCGGGGCGCGGCACGGGGCTTGGCCTGGCGATCGTCGCGCGGGCCGTGGAGGAGATGGGCGGCGTCGTGTGGGTGGACACGGCGCGCGAGGGCGGGGCGGCGTTCAAGATGTTCTTCCCGTCGGTGGGGGCCGCGTCGTGAGCCGCGTGCTCGTGGTCGACGACGAGTCGGGGCTCCGCCAGGGCCTGCGCCTCCTGCTGTCGGACGCGGGGTACGACGTGGCCACCGAGTCGGACGGCGCGGCCGCCCTCGAGCGCGCGGCCCGGGAGTCGTTCGACCTCGTGCTTTGCGACGTGCGGATGGCGGGCATGGACGGCCTCGAGTTCCTCCGACGGTACCGCGATGCGGGTGGCACGGCGCTCGTGATCATGATGAGCGCCTACGGCGGTGAGGAGGCGGCCCTCGGCGCGATGAAGGAGGGCGCCTACGACTACATCCCCAAGCCGTTCCGGCCGGACGAGGTGATCCTCACGCTGCGCAAGGCCGAGGAGCGCGAGCGGCTCCGGCGCGACGTGGCGCGCCTCACGGCCGAACTCGACCGTTCGCCCGATGCGCGCGCGATCATCGGCGGCAGCGCGGGGCTCCGCGCCGCCCTCGACGTGGTCTCGCGCGTCGCCGCGCACAAGACCACCGTGCTCGTCACGGGCGAGAGCGGCACGGGCAAGGACGTGTTCGCGCACGCGATCCATCGCGCCAGCCCGCGGGCCCACCTGCCGTTCGTCGCGGTGAACTGTGCCGCAATCCCGGCGGCCCTGCTCGAGTCCGAGCTGTTCGGCCACGTGCGTGGTTCGTTCACCGGCGCCACGGGCGACCGGCCCGGCCTGTTCGAGCAGGCCGACGGCGGCACGCTCTTCCTGGACGAGATCGGCGACCTCCCGCTCGAACTGCAGGCCAAGCTCCTGCGCGCCCTCCAGGACGGCGAGATCCGGCGCGTGGGCGACAAGAGGACGCGGCGCGTGGACGTGCGCCTGGTGGCTGCCACGGCGCGCGACCTCGCCGCCGAGGCCGCCGCCGGCCGGTTCCGCGAGGACCTCTACTTCCGGCTCAACGTGGTGCAAATCCGGCTGCCGGCGCTGCGCGAGCGGCGTGACGACATCGCGCCCCTCGCCGCACATTTCGCCGTGCGGCTCGGGCGGCGCCTCGGCCACCCGGTGGAACTGAGCGCCGCGGCCGTCGAGTGGCTGACGGCGCAGCCGTGGCGCGGCAACGTGCGCGAACTGGAGCACGCCATCGAGCGCGCGGCGGTGCTGAGCGCTTCGCCCGTGCTGGAGCCCGGCCACTTTTCTGCCCCGGCGCCGGCCGCCGCGGACCCCGTGGGCGACGGCACCCTCGAGCAGGCGGTGGCCACCGCCGAGCGCCGGGCGATCGCGGCTGCCCTCGAGGCCGCCGGCCACAGCCGCCGCGACGCCGCGCAGCGTCTCGGCATCAGCGTGCGAACGCTGTTCTACAAGCTGCGCCAGCACCGGCTCGACTGATGCCCATCGCGTTCCCTGCTCCCTTCGCCCGCGGCCGCCCCGCGTTCACGATCGTCGAGCTTCTCATCGTGATCGTGATCCTCGGCCTCGTCGCCGCATTTGCCGCGCCGCGCATCGACGTGACGCGCTTCAAGGTCAACAGCGCCGTGCAGGCGCTCGGTACGACCATCCTCACGGCGCAGCGCCAGGCCGTCACGCA
>JAYEKC010000019.1:0-5986 GCA_034716715.1 Gemmatimonadota bacterium
ACCGCGAACGGAACGCGCCCGGCATTTCCGAGCATTCCGTCATCAGCTTGCGGCCCCAGATGCGGCCGATCGGCTCGCCCTTGGTGTAGAAGAAGAGGCTGTTGTTCCCGGATCCGAAGAAGTCGGGCACGTTCAACTCGGCCACCTTGCTGCGCACGGCGTCGAGGTTGAACTTGGCCGACCAGCTCACGTCGCGGCGTTCGATGATCGGGACGTTGAGCGAGAACTCCCAGGTCTGGCCCTCGAGCGTGCCGACGTTCTTGTACTGGCTGGAGAAGCCGGCGGCGGCCGGAGGCGTCACCTGCAGGATGACGTTGGTGGTTCGCGTGGCGGCGCGCGTGACCGTCAGGCCAAAGCGCGACAGGAACTCCGCGTCGAAGCCGACCTCGGTCTCGGTCGCAACCTCGGGGGAGAGGTTCTTGTTGCCGAGCACGTTCGGGTTGAGCGTACCGCCGCTGCCGATGTTGAAGGTCTCATACTGCCAGCTGGAACCCGGCGTGTTGCCAGCCTGGCCGCGCGACACACGAAGCTTGAAGTCGCTGACCTTGGAGAGCTTCCACCACGGTTCTTCGGACAGGCGCCAAGCGCCGGACACCTTGCCGTATCCCTGCCAGCGGTGGGATGCGCCGAACACGGAGAGGCCGTCGCGACGGCCGCTGACGTCGAGGATGTACCGGCCCTTGTACTCGAGGTTCACGTTGGCGACGAAGCCGACGGAGCGCTGCGACGACTCACTCGAGCCGATGCCGAAGTTGGTGATGAGCGCGTTGGTGGTGGTGAGGCCCGGCGCCACCAGCTGCGTGCCGCTCTGGCTGTCGTCCTGGCTGTCGCGCTGTTCGTACACGCCCGACACCACAAGGCGCGACGTGAGGTCGCGCATCAGGTCGCGGCGGACCGTCCAGTCGAGGTTCATGTTGTACGACTGGCCCCAGCCGTCGCCGCGGTCGCCCCTTCCGAGCGGCACGGTGGGCGACGAATTGGTTGTGATCCGGTAACCGATATTCTGCTGGCTGCGATCGAGGTAGGTCGAGTGGTCGTAGCCGAAGTTGAACGTGCCGGTTACCCACGAGAGCGGCTGCCAGTTGATCGCCATCGAGCCAAGGAAGCGGTCGGAATCCTCCCGCCCGTTGGCCTGCTCCCAGCTGTAGGCCGGGTTGACGTTCTGGTTGCCCTGGTCGGTGACCACCGAGCGGACGTAGAGCCGGCCGAACGAGTCGCGCTTCAGGAGGTCCACGAACGGCGGCTGCCGGGTGAGGCCGAAGAAGCTGGCGCCGCCGTAGAAGTTGTTGATACGGGCGTAGTAGCTCCGCGCCGACAGCGTCCAGTCGTTGCCAATCGTGTTCTCGACGTTCACGCGCAGGTTGTTGCGGTGGTACCCGTCCACGAACACCACCGAGCCGCGCTGGCGCAGGTCGGAGAGCGACGTGAAGAAGTTCGACGTCCCGAACTTGCCCTGCATGTCGGCCGTCATGTTCGTGTACGGCCCGTGCGTCATGGCCTGGCGCACCACGTCGTACGTCGTGGGCCAGAGGTTCACCTGGAACAGGCCGCGCAGGTTGATCTTTTGCGGGGCGAGCGAGATGCCGCCGTCGTTGAGGAACTTGGTCGGCGAGATGATCGTGGTGCCGGACTGCTCGTTCACCCGCGCCGCCTCGGCGTAGATGTCGAGGGTCTGCATGCAGTCCTGCACGCCCGGCGACGCCAGCGACACCGACGTGGCCCCGCTCTTCACGCAGAACCGCGTGCGCGTGGGGTCCATCGTGAGGAAGTTGGTGAGCGCCGGCTTGTAGGAGCCTTCGATGTCGCTGGCGCCGGACTCGAGCCGCGTGGTGATGCGCACGCCCTCCGTGCCGCGCTTGCCCGTCTTGGTCGTGATCTGGATGACGCCGTTGGCGGCGCGCGATCCGTACAGGGTCGAGGCGGCGGCACCCTTTACCACCTCCACCGTCTCGATGTCGAGGGCGTCGAGGTCACCGATGCCCTGCGACTGCAGCACGCCGTCCACGATGTAGAGCGGCGTCGTGCCGGCGATGATCGAGTTCGGGCTGCGGAGCTGCACCGACAGCGTGGCGCCGGGGCGCCCGCTCGACGTGGACATCTGGAGGCCGGGCACCTTGCCCTGCAGCGCGGCCACGGGGTTGGTCGCCGGCACGGGCATGTCCTCGGCGCTCACTTGCGCGACCGTGAACGGAAGCTTCTTCTGCTCCGTGCCCGCCGTCACGCCCGTGATCACCACCTGTGACAGGCGGTTCACGTCTTCCTTGAGCTTGAAGTCGTGGGTCTGCGCGCCGGCCGAGGCGGTGATCATGAGGACCTCGGGAGCAAAGCCGATGGCGCGCACGCGCATCTGCACTTGCTGACCCGTGACGCGGCCGCCCGGTATGGTCAGTGTGTACCGGCCGGCGGCATTCGTCCCGACCGATATGTTGAGGGCCTCGATGAGCACCTGGGCGCCCATGAGGGGCATTCCCGTTTCGGTGGTCACGGTGCCCGAGATCGTTGCTCCCTGGGCACGCAGCTGCGCTGGCGCGCAGAGCAGGACGGCGAGCACGACGGGCAGCAGCCCGCGTGAACGAGGGGGGGTGTACATCGATTGTCCCCGGCTGAGGGTGGGGGTTGGCAAGCTTCAGCCAAGCGGTCCAACAACCAACGCGACTACGACGGTTGCAATGCCCAACGACTCGCATTGCGCTGATGACCGGGAGGTCCGTTCGCCCACTGTTTTACTTCAATACCTGAGGTCGCGCAAGGACGTCACTTCCGTTTGCTGCACCCGGCCTTCCCGCCGGGTGTTGCCCGAGCGGCTGCCCTGCGTGGCGCGTGCGTCACGTCCACGAGCGCTGGAAATCCTACGGCAGCGCCCGGGCGTTCGTTGGAACTGCAGCGTTGTGGCGCGACCGGACGAGCTGTAGACTCACCCGCCCATGCCCCGTCGCCCGCGCCGTGACGCCCGGGGAAGGCCAGCCCCCGCGGCGGCCCCGGCAAGTGCCGGAGCCGGGGCGGAGTGGCGCCCGGCAACGCCGCGAATCGCGCTCGCCCTGGCGCTGCTGCTCGCGTGCGTGGCGTTTAGTCCCGCCCTCCGAGCGCCGTTTCAGTTCGACGACCTCGACACCATCCCGGGCAACGCCTCCATCCGACGGCTCTGGCCGCCATCCGTCGCCCTCCACCCGCCTCCCGACATCGCCACCACGGGCCGCCCGGTCGTGAACTACACGTTCGCGCTCAACTACGCCTTTAATGAATGGCTGGGCATCGACCAGGTGGCCAACGCCGACGACCCGGCCGCCACCACGTCGTACCGCTTCGTCAACCTCGCCCTTCACCTCTGGTGTGCACTCCTGCTGTTCGGGATCGTGCGCCGGACGCTGCGCTCGCCCCCGCTCGCGGCGTGGGCCGCTTCCGCCGACGGCATCGCGGCCGTGGCCGCCGCGCTCTGGGTGCTGCACCCGCTGCAGACGGAGGCGGTGGATTACGTCACCCAACGGACGGAGCTGATCGTTTCCGCGTGCTATCTCGCCACCCTGTATTCCGCCATTCGCGGATGGGGGGCGGCGGCGGCCCGCGCCCGCAGGGGGTGGTTCGCCGCCGCACTCGTGGCGAGCCTCGTTGGGATGGCGAGCAAGGAAGTGATGATCACGGCACCGCTGGTGGTCGCGCTGTACGGCCTTGCGTTTGAGGTGCACGCGTGGTCGCCGGCCCCGGCGTCCGCCCGCGAGCGGCGCGGATTCCTTGCGGCCCTCGCCGCGACGGCTGCGGTCTCCATCTATTACATCGTCGCCGGCTCGCGCGCCGAAACGGTGGGCTTCCAGCTCGGCGTCCCATGGTACCGGTACCTCTACAGCCAGGCGTGGGCGGTGGCGCACTACCTGCGGCTCGCGTTCTGGCCGGTGGGCCTCACGAT
The DNA here is from genome assembly GCA_034716715.1 of Gemmatimonadota bacterium. Lineage (GTDB taxonomy): Bacteria > Gemmatimonadota > Gemmatimonadetes > Gemmatimonadales > Gemmatimonadaceae > Fen-1231. The sequence continues at coordinate 3,902 of JAYEKC010000019.1, forward strand.
CGACTACGGGCAGGAGCCGGTCGGCGGGTTGCGAGGTGTGCCCGGCACCATCGTGCTCACCGGCCTTCTCGTGGCGATCGTGGTGGCGTGGCGGAGGTCGCGGCCCCTCTCGTTTGCGGGCGCGGCGTTCTTCTTGCTGCTCGCACCGTCGTCCAGCGTGGTGCCGATTCGTACCGAGATTGCCGCCGAGCGGCGCTTCTACCTCGCCCTCGCGGTGGTGATCGTCGTCGCATGCCTCGGCGTGGTGCAGCTGCGGCGGTGGATGTCGCGGCGCGAGGCTGCCGACGCGATGCGACGCCGGGCCGCCGCGGTGGGCCGGCAGTGGTGGCTCGTGCCGGCCGCGTGCCTGCTTCTCGCCGGCGCGACGTATCGCCGCAGTGCGCGGTATGCGGATCCGGTCGCCCTTTGGCGCGACGCGGTTGCGCGAGTGCCCGGAAATGCGCGCGCATACCACAACCTCGCGCGGGCGCTGCTTCACGAGGAACCGCCGCACGTGGATGAAGCCGAGTCCGAGCTGCGCCGTGCGATTGCCGTGGACTCGTCGTACCTCCCCGCCTGGCCCAACCTCGCGGCCGTGTTGCGCGCGCAGGGGAACGTGGCCGAGGCGCGGAGACTGCTCGAGCACGCGGTGGGGGCGGACTCGAACTACGTGGCCGCGCTGGAGGGGCTCGGGTACCTGCTGGTTGGCGTGGGAGAGAACGCCGCCGCAGTGGCGCCGCTCGAGCGGCTCGCGGCGCGGTACCCGAGTGACGAGGGGCTCATCGCCCTCGCCACCGCGTACGGCTCGCTTGGCCGGTCCGAGGCCGCGATCGCGGCCCTGCGTCGGGCGCTGCAACTCAACCCGGGGCGCCCTGACGCGGCGGGCTACCTCGCGGCCGCGCTCACGCGGCGCGGCATGGAGCTGAACGCCCTGGGCCGGCCGGCCGAGGGCCGCCACCTGTTCGAGGAGGCGCTAACCGTGCGGCCGGACTTCGTGCCGGCGCGCGAGGCGCTGGGCCAGCCGGGGCCGCCGCCACGGTGACGCCGCCGGTCCGCTGGGTGGGGCCTGGGGGTGTGACCGTTTGAATCACCCGGACTGGGAATCTCTGCCCACGTGGGCGACGGCGGTCTCGACTGGTGTTGTTCTCATCGAATCAATAGCGACGGAATGACTCAGGCGCACAGGCACCGTCCTGAGTCATCCTGCAGTTATTGTTCGATGATCCACAGCAAGGCCGAGACCGTTCGGCCCACGTGGGCAGCGAAGCGGGGGCTGGACACGTCGCCGCTGTTATCAGGCGGGCGCTGCCCTAGTACCGGAACAACCGGTTGATCTTCACCACGAATGCCCGGTTCTTGAGCCCGCGGATCGTCGTGGGCGTGGCCCGCATCGGATCGGTGGTGTCGCGTTCGTCGGTATAGACGAGGAACAACTCGCTGCCCGGCGCGTACTCCCACCGGAACCGCAGGTTGGTGCTGAACGCGTTGTCGGCCGAACTGTACTGGAGCAGCGCGCTCGCGAACATCAGGGGCGTGAACGCGTAGTCCACGCGCGTGCGCGCGAGCCGCGTGGTGAACGAGCCCGCGGGCCGGTCCACTTCCGTGAACGAGAACGAGGGCTCCAGCGCCAGCCGCTGCGTCACCGACACGCGCGACGTGTTGAACCCGCTGTTGCCGGAGCCAAACGTGAGGCTCTTGATCGTCCCGTCGTAGTACTGGCCGGCCTGGAACGTCACCGTCCCGGACAGGCGGCGCTGCGCGCCGATCATGTACGCCACGGCGGCGCTGTTGTAGGTGTACGCTCCCACCGCGATCGGCGCCGGCGAGCCCGACGGCGTGAACGGCCGGCGCAGGTACTCGTAGTCGCTGTTGAAGGTGAACGTGAGCTGGTCACTGCTCTCGAACTCGGTGTTGAACGAGCCCGAGTACCCGCGGGCGTCCACGGCGCCGGCTCCGGTCTCGATGTACTCGACGTTTCCGCTGTACGTGAACTTCCGGACGTTCGGGAACCACCGCGTGGGGCGCGGGCTATAGCGCAGCGCGGCGTACGACCGTCCGAAATCCGACCGGCGGATGAACCCGACCTGCGGGTCGAAGTTCGCGCCC
>JAYEKC010000020.1:0-5975 GCA_034716715.1 Gemmatimonadota bacterium
ACGCTGAGGTCGAGCCACGCGATCTCGACCTTGGCGCCGGCGACGGGCGCGAGCGAGGCCGGGTCGCGCACCGCGCCGTAGACGAGGATGCTGTCGCGCGGGGCGGCCCGGGCACACCCGCGCGCCCAGAACGCGGCGAACGCCGGGATGGCGAGCCGCACCTCGGCCCGCCCGTCGGTGACCTCCACGCGCGACGACACTCCGGCGAGGCCGAGCGAGTCGACCGCGTCGTGGTTCATCGTGAACGTGTGCGGGCCGGGCGCCACGCTGTCGATCTCGAAGCGCCCGCGCCGGTCGGCGACCGTCGTGCGGCCCGACCCGACGAGCGAGACGATCGCCCCCTCGAGGGGTGCGCCCCGCAGGCTGTCGTACGCCACCCCGTGCACGGTGACGAGCCGGGGCTGGGCGGCGACGGGCGCCGCCACCGCGGCGACTGCCGCCGCCACGATCGCGACGCCCGCCCTCACTTCAGCTGGGCCTTGATGGCGTCGAGCAGGCGGGCCTCCAGGGAGCCGCGCGAGCTGCACCGCGAGTACGCCTGCGAGAACGTGATGGGTCGCGCCGACGCCTCCACGTTGGTCACGAGCTTGCTTCCGGTGCCCGCCGCCTGGACCTGCACCATCACCGTCAGGAACACGTCATAGGAGTCGGCGTTGGGGCCGATCTGCGTGGTGCCGCAATCGAAGTAGCGGCTGAGCGACACCTTGCCGAGGCGCTGGCGGATCTTGAATCCCTCGTTGCCGATCGTCTTCGTCGCCGGATCGAGATGCGCGATGGGGACCGCGACCGAGTCGAACGCGGCCGGGAGCACCTTCCACACGCGGTCGGGCGCGAAGTCGAGGGTGTTCACGTTCGGCCCGCTGGACGGCGCGATGGTGAGCCGGTCGCCGGACCCGCCCGCGCCGATGGAGATGTCCTGCGAGACGGGGCGGGTGCTGCCGCCGACGGTACTGGACGACGCGCACGCGGCGGCGCCGACGAGGAAGAGGACGGGAATCGCGCGGGTCATTGGTCCTGGGCTCCAGGGCGGGAGGTCGGCGGGCTTTGGCTGGCGCGGCGCGTCCAGAGGACGAGCACGCCGCAAGGGGAATTGAGCGAACTGTACTGCGCGGGAGTTTGCGATGCGCTGCCGTACCACTCCACGGCCTGCAGGCGCTCCGGAGGGTATTCGTTGACGTCGAACGGCTCGGTGGGGCGCTGGCGATTCATCAGCCGGCCGTCCACCCAGACCTGGGCGTAACACGCGCACGTGATGCCCTGCATCTGCTCCGCCGAGTTCGCCGGACAATACATGCCGAGGTCACGGAGATCGTCCGTCGAGAACCAGCCGCCGTTCACCTGCGCCACGCGGTTTCCCTCGGCGTCGGTCCCGGCGCGCGTCTTCACGAGGTGCGCCGGCGCGCGCTTTCCCACCACCCACGCGTGGCCGGCGTTGGCCTGCGTGACCACGCCGAAGTTCGGGATGACGGCCATCACGTCACTGAGCCGGCGGCCGGCGTTCCGGTCGAGGTCCTCGGTGGTGAGGAACTTTCCGAGACCGAGCTTGCGGTTGGCGTCGAACTCGGGGTTCACGGCCGGCGCTTCCGTCACGGTCACGGGCCCGAGCGCAGCCGGTGCGTGGCCGAGAACCACGCGGTGATCCACCGCCTGGTTGTCGGCGAAGGCCACCTGGGCGGTAATCGGGGCGAACCCTTCGCGGCGGATGGTCACACGGTGCGTTCCCGGAGGGATGCCGTCCAACCGGAAGGCGCCGGCGGCGTTCGTGAGCGCCGTCCGGCCGATGTCGGGCAGTGATACCTCGGTTGCGCCAAGCGGAGCGTCGGTGCTGTCGGCCACGACAACGCCCGCGAACGACGCGCCGAGGGACAGGCCCGCTTCGAGCGTGACCGGAACGCTGATCCACCGCCGCGCCGTGTCGATGCGCACGGCGACCGGCCGGGCGGCGAGGGCCGCCCCACTGTCCAGCTGCGTCCGCACCACGAGGTCGGTGCCTACCGGAACGCCGCACAACCGGTACGATCCGTCCGGCCCCGCGCGCGTCTTCAGCCAGTGCCGGCGCTCCGGGGAACGCGCGCCCTGCGCGGACGCGGGGTCGGCCCACTCGGCGACGATCCTGATGCCGTCGGGCGCCGGCCCGCCCGAAGGCGGCATCACGGCGCCGACCAGTGCGCCCGTGCCCTCCGCGGCCGACGGTCCGCACATCGCGGCCAGCACCTGTCCGGTGGTGGGGACGTACACGCGCACCTCGCCGTTCGTACGGAAGTCCACGGCGGTCCGCCCGACCGCGCCGGCGGCGTCGAGGTCGTCGGTCCGGACCTCGGCGGTGTAGAGGGCCCGCGGCACGGCGACCATGCGAAACGCGCCGGCGCTGTCGGTGACGGCCGCGTGCTGCGTTTCGAGGAGTTGGACGAATGCGCCGGCCACCGGCGTGTGCGTCGTGGAGTCGAGCACGATGCCGGCGAGGTCCGCGGGTGGTGCGCCCGCGGCGGCGAGTCGCGGCGCGTTGGCGACGATCGCCAGCGGGAGCGCGGTGAGCTGGCCGGAGATCTTGCGGACCGCCACCGCGGGTGCTTCGCCGGGCCTTCCTGCGGTTACCTGGATCGTCTGCCCCACGACGAGGTTTCGGCAGTGGGCGAAGAGGCCCGTCGATCCCGTGGAACCGCCGCTCACCACCGTCTCCCATCCCGCGTCGCTCGCTCGCGCGATGCGCCACCTCACGTCGGCGGCCCGGCCGTCCGCCGCCGCCACGCGCGCGACCAGCCAGGCCGACGTTTGCGCCACGCGCCCCGTGGCGGAACAGAGCGTGGCGACGAACTCGGCCGCGGTTGGCACGCTGGCCTCGACCGTAATCACGGAATCACGTGCGGCGACGAATGACGCGCCTGCGGGAATGGTCAGGCCGAGGTCGGCGAGGAGCGGATCCACGGCCATCACGGCGTACGGCCCCGGTATCAGGCCCGTGAACGCGGCGGTGCCGGAGGAGTCCACCGCGGCGCGGTAGTCCGTTCCCATCAGGCCAAGCGTCGTGCCGGGCGGGACCGGCGTTGCCCGCGTGCCCTTGGCGAAGACCCGGGCACTGCCAAGCGAAGCGGACCACGAGCGGCCGTCCGCCCAGCTGGCGGAGGCGAGCTCGCCGCCGATCTCGTGCACCTCGTACACCCGGGCGGCGGCCGAGTCCGTCGCGCCCACGAGCCGCAGCAACCACCGGTCGATGAGCACGATGTCCGGCGCCACTTCGCGGAACGACACCGTGCCGCCGGCGTTGAATCCGGTGGACAACTGGTCGAGCCCCAGGTAGCGGAAATCCACGCGGCCGAGCCGCCGCGCCACCGAATCGATCCACAGCGTGCCGTCGATGTCCACGCGGCCGCCTGCGCGCGTGGCCGGCGAAAAGCCGAGGCCAACCAGTCCGGGATTGCCGCGGTCCGGGGCCGCGAGGTGGAAGCAGTAGGCCGCGGCGAACGCGTCGTCGAGCAGCACGTCGGCGTCTGGTCCGAGAAACGTGCGGTGCCCCGCGGAGTCGCGCGTGAAGCCCCGGCTGGCAAGGTCGGCCGCGTCGCCCACGGCGTTGAACGACACCGTGGCCCGGTCGGCCGTTTCGGTCCGGACGGTCTGCGAGACGGCGCGGACGCCGTTGGCGTCGAGAGTCCGGTCGAAGGCAAGCCGCGTGACCGAGGCGGGGTGGGCCTCGCGCGCCACGACGGTGGCCAGCAGTCCGGCGCGGGCCTGCTGGTACAGGCTGGCGGCGGCCACCGCGTCGGCACGGGCCGGGCACGCGGCCTTGTCGGCCAGCACCTGTACCTGGTCGAGCAGGGTGGGAATGGACGCGAGCCGGATGTCGATGGTGGCGTCGCCAGCGCCCTGGGGAACCGCCACCGTGCCCGGACGGAACCCGATACGGAGGGCCTGCAGCCGCACGGGCCGCGTGCGGGGCGAAAGGCGATACGCGCCATCCGTGCCCGCAATCGTGCGGGCGAGTTGTGCACCTGCCGAATCGAGCGCCAGCACGACGACTCCGACCACGGGACCGCCGGTGGAGCTGTCGCGCACCACGCCGCGAACCTGCTGGGCCGGCGCGCGGACGGCCACGCACAGGGCGGCGAGCAGGAAGGCGGTGCGCTTCGACATTGCCGTCTCCGGAGGGGGGCGCCGGGCGCGGGCGGCCCACCCCAACCTACGGCCAACATCGGGGGCGTGCCACCGCGCAACACCGCTCGATTGATACCCTGGAGGCGGGTCCTCGTTCCGGAGCCGCAGGCCGGTCCCGCGGACGATTTTTGCAGCGAGACCGCGACGGAGCGCGTATGCCAACGGTGGCTTTCCTTCGCTCCGTGGTCCGGGCCGTCGGTCGCCGGTCCGGACCCGCCGGCGGCGCGCCCGTTCGCACTCGCCCCATGACCCTGGCGGCCGTCATCGCCGTGCTGCTTGCGGCGTGCGGGCCGCGTCCCGTTCCCCCGTGGCACGACGAGGCGGGCTACCGCTGGCGCGAGCTCGAGGTACCCGGCGGCAAGCCCGGGTTCACGACGCTGTCGGCGAGCCGCACCGGCATCCGCTTCGAGAACACCGTGCGCGACACGCTGCTCGTGGGCAATCGCGTGCTCGGGCAGGGCGGCGGCGTCGCAATGGGCGACGTGGACGGCGACGGCCGGCCCGACATCTTCCTCGCGAAGACCGACGGGTGCAGCGCGCTGTACCACAACCTCGGCGGCTGGAAATTCGAGGACGTGGCGCAGGCCGCCGGCGTGGCCGCGTGTGACCGGCACGCCACGGCCGCCGCCTTCGCCGACGTGGACGGCGACGGCGACCTCGACCTCGTTCTGCTCTCGACCACGGGGCCGAACGCGATCTTCCTCAACGACGGCAAGGGACACTTCACCGAGCGGCGCGACCTGGGCCTCGACACGACCGGCCGCGGCGGCGCGGGCATCGCGATGGCCGACGTGGACGGGAGCGGTCACCTGGCGCTCTACGTCGCGAACTACAAGGCGTACTTCATCGACGACTCGGTTCCGCCCGACCAGCGCGGGTTCCGCCAGCTGGTGCACGAGACCGGCCCGGGGCGCTACGAGGTGGCCCCCGAATTCCGGCGCGACTACAAGCTGGTCAACCGGCCCGACATGGGCGGGCTCCGCATCACGCAGCGTGCGTCGCCCAACGAGTTCTATCTGGGCGACGGCGCGGGCCACTTCCGGAAGCAGACGCTCGTCGACGCCCGGATGCGCGATTCGGCCGGAAGGCCGCTCGCGCAGGAGGACGAGTCGTTCACCCTCGCGGCCCGGTTCGCCGACTTCGACGGCGATGGCGCACCCGAGCTCTACGTGGGGAACGACTTCGAGGACCCCGACCAGCTCTGGTTCAACGACGGCCACGGCACGTTCCGCCTGGCGCCGTGGTCCGCGCAGCGCCAGATGAGCAACTCCACGATGGGCGTGGGCGTGGCCGACGTGAACGGGGATGGCCTGCCGGACTTCTTCACGCTCGACATGCTGGCGAACGACACGCACCGGTTTCGCACGGAAGTGCACACCAGCACGGCGTTCCCGAAGAAACCCGGGCAACCGGAGCTCGTGCTGCAGCACCAGCGGAACGCGTTGTTCCTCAACCGCGGCGATCGCACCTTCGCCGAGGTGGGGCAGTACGCGGGCGTGGACGCGAGCGGCTGGTCGTGGGCCACGATGTTCCTCGACGTGGACCTCGACGGCCGCCCCGACATCCTCGTGGCCAACGGGCACCTCTGGGACGTGATGGACGCCGACGTGCAGGACGCCGCGCAGGACCGGGGTCCGATGGGGCCGTGGCAGCGGTTCCGCTGGCAGTTCCCGAAGTTGCCGCTGCACAACGTGGCGTTTCGCAACCGCGGCGACCTCACCTTCGAGGACGCGTCGAAGGCGTGGGGGTTCGGCGCCGACGAGGACATCTCGCACGGGATGGCCGCCGCGGACCTCGACGGCGACGGCGACCTCGACGTGGTCATC
>JAYEKC010000021.1:0-5964 GCA_034716715.1 Gemmatimonadota bacterium
CGTGTTGCCGCGCGACTTCGACATCTTCTGGCCGTTCGCGTCGCGCACCAGGTCGTGCACCACGACGTTGCGGTACGGCGACGGCGTGCCCGGCCCGTTGTTCGGCAGGCCGTCCGGCCGCGCGCCGAGCGGCGCCGCGTTCTCGCCCAGCCCCGTGGCGATGGCGAGCAGCGAGTAGAACCACCCGCGCGTCTGGTCCACGCCCTCGGCGATGTAGTCGGCCGGGAACTCGCGCTTCACCCGCTCGTGGCTCCCCGCCGCGTGCGGATATCCCCACTGGGCGAACGGCATGGAGCCGGAATCGAACCACGCGTCAATCACCTCGGGCACGCGCCGCATGGTGCCGGGCGCCCGTCCCCCGTCACCCGTCCCCCGTGACCCGTCACCGGTTGTTGTCGTGCACTGGCTGCACGCCCATGTCCACTCGTCGATGTACGGCTTGTGCGGGTCGAAGTCCGCCGGCAGGTCGCGGCCCGCCGCCTTCGCCAGCTCGGCGAACGACCCGATCGCCATGCGGTGCGCGTCGTCTGCGTCGCACACCCACACCGGGAGCGGCGTACCCCAGTACCGGTCGCGCGAGATGGCCCAGTCGATGTTGTTGGCGAGCCATTCGCCGAACCGCCCCGACCCCGTCTCCGGCGGCACCCAGTTGATCGCCGCGTTCCGCGTGAGCATCTCCCGTGCGAACGCGGTGGTGCGCACGAACCACGACGTCCGCGCGTAGTAGAGCAGCGGCGTGTCGCAGCGCCAGCAGTGGGGGTAGGAGTGCGTGAGCGTGCCCGCCTTCCACAGCACGTCCCGCTTCCGGAGTTCCTCGACGATGAGCGGGTCGGCGTCCTTCACCCACTTGCCGCCGATCACCGGCAGGCCGGCGGGGAAATTGCCCCGCGCGTCCACCGGCTGCAGGAACGCGAGGTTGTGCCGCTGGCCTGCACCGTAGTCGTCTGCGCCGAACGCCGGCGACATGTGCACCACGCCCGTGCCGTCGTCGGCCGAGACGAACTCCTCGGCCACGATCACCTCGTGGTTCGCGCCCTCCGGGTATGGCACCCAGTCGAGCGGGCGGCGGTACCGCATGCCCGCGAGTTCGCGTCCCGTAAACGTTCCCACCACGTCCCACCGGTCCTGCCAGCCGTCGCCCAGCACGGCCGCAGCGCGCGCTTCGGCCAGGAGCACGGACCAGTCGTTCCGGTTCTTCTTGCGCGCCTCCACGTACGTGAGGTCCGGGTGCACCGCCAGCGCCGCATTCGACACGAGGGTCCACGGCGTGGTCGTCCACACCAGGATCCGCCGGCGGGCGTGGCCGACCCCGCCCTCCGCCAACCGCCCACCGTCCACCGCCAACCGCCCACCGCCCACCGCCAACTCGCTCTTGTCGTTCTCGAGATCCAGCGCCACGTACACGGAAGGATCCTCGACGTCGTCGTAGCCTTGCGCCACCTCGTGCGAGGACAGCGCCGTGCCGCAGCGCGGGCAGTACGGCAGGATCTTGTGCCCGCGGTACAGCAGGTCACGGTCGAACATCGTCTTGAGCGCCCACCACTCGCTCTCGATGTACGAGTTCTCGTACGTGACGTACGGGTGCTCGTAGTCGAGCCAGTGCGCGATGCGCGCCACGAGCCGCTCCCACTCCTCGCGGTACTTCCACACGCTCTCGCGGCAGCGCTTGTTGAACTCCTCCACGCCGATGCGCTCGATGTCCTGCTTGCCGCTGATGCCGAGGGCCTTCTCCACCTCGATCTCCACCGGAAGGCCGTGCGTGTCCCACCCCGCCTTGCGCGGCACGTGGAACCCGCTCATCGCGCGGTGCCGGCAGAACAGGTCCTTTACCGTCCGCGCAAGCACGTGGTGGATGCCCGGCCGCCCGTTGGCCGTCGGCGGGCCGTCGTAGAAGGTGAACACCGGGCGCGACCCGTCCGCCCCGATGGCCAGCGCGCGCGCTACCGTGCCGTCGGCCCGCCAGCGCTCGAGCATTACCTGCTCGAGGTCGTTGGCCGACCACTCGGTGGGCAGAGTCGGGAATTTCACGAGGTCGCTCATCCGTTCACCGTCACCCGTCACCTCGTTCTTGCCGTTGCCGTTCTTGCAACCACACCGGCAACCAGTGCCGTCAGCCGTGGCTCTGCCCCGGCCGCCACCGCCAGGATCCGCTCCAGCGACGCCGGCTCCAGCGGCTCCACGCACATGTCCGTGATGATCGACACGCCAAGCACGCGCATGCCCGCGTGGTTCGCGACGATGACCTCGGGCACCGTGCTCATGCCCACCACGTCGGCGCCGAGCGCGCGCAACATGCGATACTCGGCGGCCGTTTCCAGGTTCGGGCCCGCCACGGCCGCGTACACGCCCTCCCGCAGCGTGATGCCCTGCTCCGCCGCCACGGCCCGCGCCGTGAGCCGCAGCCCCGGGTCGTACGCCACGCTCATGTCGGGGAACCGCGGGCCCAGCGCGTCGTCGTTGGGGCCGGCCAGCGGGCTGTCGCCGAGCAGGTTGAGGTGGTCGGCGATGAGCATCAGGTCGCCTGCCTGCCACTCGGCGCGCATGCCGCCGCACGCGTTGCTCACGATGAGCGTCCGTGCGCCGAGCGCGTGCAGCACGCGCACCGGGAACGTGACCTGTTGGAGCGAGTAGCCCTCGTACCGATGGAAGCGGCCCTGCATCGCGATCACCTGACGGCCCGCGAGCGTGCCCGCGAGCAGCCGGCCCGCGTGCGACTCCACCGTGGAGAGCGGGAATTCCGGGATGTGCGCGTAGTCCACGGTCGCGGCGACGTCGATCGCCTCGCCGAGCGCGCCGAGCCCCGTGCCGAGGATGATCGCCACGTCCGGGGCGAACCCGTCCGGGAGGCGCGCGCGCACCACCGAGGCCGCCGCCTGGACGGCTTCGGACCGGTGCGCGTGTTCCGCGCCCGATGTGCGGGGTTCGACGATCGGCATCGCCTGGCGTTGGGGGAGCAGCCGGAGGTGCGCCGCGGGCGGTACCGGCCCCGCGCCACTCCGCGCGCTAGCGGCCCCCGCCCCCCTCCGTATCGCCGGCGTCCACCGCCTCGGACGGATCGATCGGCGTGGGCCGCGCCGGCATCGGCGCCTTCTCCGCCGCCGTGAGCTCGGCGAGCTGCTGCTCGGCCATCTTCTTCATCTGGACGATGTAGCTGCGTCGCACGCGCTCGAGCGCGTCCACCTGGCGCTCGAGCTTCCGCACCTCGACCTTCGCGTCCTCGATCATCCGGTCGGCCTGTTGCTGCGCCTCGCGCACCTTCTGGTCGGCCTCCATCTGCGACTCGCGGAGGATGAGCTGGCCCTCGCGCTGCGCCTGCTCCTTGGTATCCTGCCGCATCTGCTGCGCCGACACCAACGCCTCGTTGAGGGCCTTGTCGCGCTCGCGGAACGCGCGGAGCTGCTCGTGGAAGCCGCGCGCCTTGGCCTCGAGGTCCTGGTTCACGCGCGCCAGGCGCTCGAGCTCGTCGGCCACCTGCTCGCGGAACTGGTCCACGCGCGCCTTGTCGTAGCCGCGCATCTGCGACCCGAACTCGAACCGCCGGACGTCGACCGGTGTGAGATGGAAGACTTCGTCGTTCATTGGCGCTCCCCGAACAGGACCGTGCCCAGCCGCACCATCGTCGCTCCTTCCTCCACGGCGATCTCGTAGTCGCCGCTCATGCCCATCGACAGCTCATGCGCCGGATGCCCCGCCGCGCGCAGCACGTCACGCGCCTCCCGGGCCCCCGCGAACACCCGCCGCAACTCGGCTTCGGGAGCGTCGAACGGCGCCATCGTCATCACGCCTACGACGCGCAGCCCGCCCGTGAGGCCACTCCCAACCGGAACCTGCGACAGCGCCATCAGCCGGTCGGCCTCCGCGGCCACGTCGCCCGCGCCGTAGCCGCCCTTTGAATCCTCCCCCGAGACGTTCACCTCCACCAGCACGTCGAACGTCCTGCCTTGTCGCTGGCCCTGCTCGACGATCGCGTCGGCCAGGCGGCAAGAATCCACTGCGTGAAACACGGAAAAACGGTCCAGGAACTTCACCTTGTTGCGCTGCAGGTGGCCGATGAGATGCCACCGCAATGTCGACGCCGGCTGCTGGGGGCCGCCGTTCGGCGCCACCGCCGGGATTCCACCCGTCACCGCGGCTCGCGCCGCGATCGCCTCCTGCTTGCCCAGCGCCTCCTGCACCTTGTTCTCGCCGATGTCCGCGACCCCCGCGGCTTGCGCCTCGAGCACCGCATCCGGCCCGTGCGTCTTGGTGACCGCCACGATCCGGACGTCCTGGCCGTGCCCGCCGCGCGTCCGGGCCGCCGCGATCCGGTCGCGCACATCGGCGAGTCGGCTCGACAGGTCCGGAAATTGCATAACATGAGAAAATATCGACAGTTACGCCCCCGAACAAGCATCGGCTTGCCGGAACTTCCTGGGGCGGGCGGATGGGCGCAGCAAATCTGGAGTGGACCGCCCGCTCATCCCATCCACGCGGCACGGTCCGGCGACCCACGGGACGGGCGCACTACCGTTTTGCGGTCTTCTCCGCCAGCTCCCGAGCCCAGTTGTGCACGACGATGGCCTTCACGTCGCCGCCGGCGCGCCGGAGGAGCAGGATCTTTCCGTCCGGCGCCACGTCATAGCTCGGATGTGACGTGTCAACGACGTAGTCGCCTGTGACCACGTCACGGCGCGAACCGAACGTGAACGCAGCTTCGGCCGTGACGGTTACGGCGGCAACGCCGCCCGCGGGCGTCCGGTAGTACAGCGTACGGCCGTCGCGGCTCCAGATCGGTTCCGTCCCCCCATCGTTTGTGACCTGCGCGCGTGCCCCGGCTGCCGGAAAGGGCCGCACGTAGATCTCCATGCGGCCCGATTCGTTCGACTGATACGCGATCCACTTTCCGTTCGGCGAGATGCGCGGCATCATCTCGAACGCCGGACCGGCCACCACGGGAACCACCTGCCGGTTTCCTTCAAGGGGGACCATCACGATGTCCCGAGGGTGTTCCAGGCTCGATCCTGTCCGCAGGACGAGTGATTTCGCGTCTGGCGACAGGAGCGCCTCATACACCTCCGTCGTGGGCCGGTACAGCATCTCGCCGGGCGCGCTTCCGTCGGCCGGCTGCGACCAGATCATCTGCGTTTCGCCCCGCGTGGAAAGGTAGATGATCCGCCGGCCGTCGGGCGCCCACTCCGGGCGCACGTTGTTGCCTTCCGTGGAAAGTCGGCTCAGCGTCCTGGTGCGCATGTCGTAGACCCAGATGTCCGAGACGTTGCCGCCGGCGATCGAGAATGCGATGCGCGAGCCGTCAGGCGAGAAGCGCGGGGTGCCGAACGCCCGAGCATCCAGCGCGAGCGGTGCAGCCGCCGCACCGAGCGCGAATACCGGCTGCACGTCCGTGTGGCCCTGGATGTAGGCGAGCGTGCCGCTCGATGAGACGAAAGCCTTGGCGCCATTGCCGAAATCGGCGATCACGTCGTCAGCGACCTGGATAGGCGAACCGGTCGGCCGGAGCGCGTGCATGTCGAACGGAACGGCCATCACGGACCCGGCGCCAGTGACATACACGGCCTGCCCGCGCATCACACCGAGCGGTGCCACCGCCGGCACTTCGAAGATTTCGGCACGGCGGGTGCTTCGCCGCAGCACCGCGAGGCGGCCGTTGGGTGCGCTGTTACCGCCGGCCACGAACAGAACGGCGTCGGTGCCCGGAATCCCGACCGGCCAGCGCTGCCCCATTGTAAGACCTGCCGTATCGGTCGGGATGACCGCGGGGGCGCCTCCATTCGCGGGCACCGCCATCAGTCCCGTGTATGCCCCGACGAGAATCGTATCCTGAACCGGCCAGGCCAGCCCCCAACCGTTCGTATTCGATAGCGAGGCGATGGTCACCGACTCGCCGCCGGCAACGGATACCTTTCGGAGGATATTCGTGCCATCCAGGTATGCCAGCCACCGGCCGTCCGGTGAGAAGGTCAATTG
>JAYEKC010000022.1:0-5948 GCA_034716715.1 Gemmatimonadota bacterium
CGGCCGTGGCGGCGGAGCTCAAGCGGACCTTCCTGGACTTCGACGCCGAGATTGAGCGCCGCGAGGGCGCGACCATCGCCGAAATCTTCGGCGCCCGCGGCGAGGGTTACTTCCGCGGGCTCGAACGGCAGCTCTCGGATGAGCTCAGGTCGGTGGGAGGCTACGTCGTGGCGCCGGGGGGCGGCTGGGCAACGAATCCTGGCTGCCTGGAGGCGGTCCGGCCGCCGGCCGTGGTGATCTACCTCCAGGTGGACCCCGAGCGGGCCCTCAAGCGAATGGCAGCGGCGGCGGTGGCGCGTCCACTCCTCCGCCGCCCCGATCCACTGGCCGAGCTCAGGAAGCTCCTTGCCGAGCGTCAAGCGCGCTATCTCCTTGCCGATCATACGGTTAGGGTTGACTTCTTGCGTGAAAAAGAGGTCGTTGCCCATATAGTTGCGCTTGCGAGGGGGCAACGACCGGACTAGGATTGCCACTCCTGTGGGGTTACAACCATAGAGTGACCGGCGTCCGCTGGTAGGGCGATCCGTCCGGTAGCCGACCCAATCGTGAGCGCCTTCGGGGCGCTCGAGCCCGAATACAGGACATGGCAACGAAGAAGAAGACCACGACCAGGCGTAAGGCAGCGGCCGGCGCCGCGAAGGCCAAGGCGGCCAAGCCCAGGAAGGCGCGGGCGGCCAAGCCCAAGGCGGAACGCCGTGTGGCCGCGATGGCGGACACGGGGTCGCACCTCATTGCGCCGGGCGTCGCCGCCGCCGTGGCCGGCCGCTCGCTGGTGATCGTCGAGTCGCCGGCGAAGGCGAAGACGATCGGCAAGTACCTCGGGTCCGGGTTCGCCGTGAAGGCGACCGTGGGGCACATCCGTGACCTGCCGACCAAGACGCTGGGCATCGACCTCGAGGACGGGTTCGAGCCCGAGTACGTGACGATCCCGGGGAAGGAGAAGACGGTCGCCGAGCTCAAGCAGGCGGCCCGCGGCGCGCGCGCCGTGTACATCGCGACCGACCCCGACCGTGAGGGCGAGGCCATCGCGTGGCACGTGCAATCGCAGATTCGCGGCAAGGGCGCGCCGTCGGCCAAGCGGGTGCTGTTCCACGAAATCACGAAGGACGCGGTGCTCCGCGCCATCGACAAGGCGGGCGACATCGACCAGCGCAAGGTGGACGCGCAGCAGGCGCGGCGCGTGCTCGACCGTCTGGTTGGCTACAAGGCGAGCCCGGTGCTCTGGAAGACGGTGAAGAAGGGCCTGTCGGCCGGCCGCGTGCAGACCGTGGCGCTGCGCCTCCTCGTGGAGCGCGAGCGCGACATCCGGGCGTTCCACCCGGTCGAGTACTGGACCATTGCCGCGACGCTCACGCATGACGGACAGGAGTTCACGGCCAAGCTGCACCACGTGGACGGCCAGAAGCCCGAAATCCCGAACCAGGCCGCGGCGGACCGGATCCTCGCCGACCTTGCGTCGCGCAAGACGTTCGACGTCACGGACATCAAGCGCCGCGAGCGGCGCAAGAACCCGGCCGAGCCGTTCAAGACGAGCACGCTGCAGCAGGAGGCGGCCAAGAAGCTCGGCTTCGGCTCGAAGCGAACGATGCGTCTCGCGCAGAACCTGTACGAGGGCATCGAGCTCGGCCGCGCCGAGGGCGCGGTGGGCCTCATCACGTACATGCGCACCGACTCGACGCGCGTCGCGGCGAGCGCGGTGGAGCAGGCGCGCGCGTGGCTCGCGACGCAGTACGCGCCGGAGTTCCTGGCGAAGTCGGCGATGTATTACGGCGCCGCTGGTGACGCCAACGCGCAGGACGCCCACGAGGGCATCCGGCCGACGGACCCCGCGCGGTCGCCGGACTCGGTGCAGAAGCACCTCACGCCGGAGCAGTTCAAGCTCTACCAGCTGGTGTGGCAGCGCTTCATGGCGAGCCAGATGGCGCCGGCGGTGTTCGACACGACGACGGTGGACTTCGACATCCAGGAGAAGCGGCGCTACCTGTTCCGCGCCACGGGCTCGGTGATCAAGTTCCCCGGCTTCCTTTCGCTCTACAAGGAGGCGCGCGAGGAAGGCGAGTCGAAGGCCCTCGAGGACGAACAGGCGCTGCCGGCCATCGAGCCGGGCGAGCATGCGCCGGTCAAGGCGATCACGCCCACGCAGCACTTCACGGAGCCGCCGCCGCGCTTCTCCGAGGCCAGCCTCGTGAAGGAACTCGAGCGCCTGGGCATCGGGCGCCCGTCCACCTACGCGTCCATCATCTCCACGCTCACCGACCGGCACTATGCCGAGCTGGAACAGCGCCGCTTCTTCCCGACGCCGCTCGGCGAGTCGGTAGAGAAGGTGATGATCAAGCAGTTCCCGAACGAGTTCAACGTCGGCTTCACGGCCGGGATGGAGGCCGAGCTCGACAAGGTCGAAGAAGGGAAGCTGGGCTGGCAGCGCGTGTTGAAGGAGTTCTACGGTCCGTTCGACAAGTCGCTCGCCGCGGTCAACTACGAGGCCCTCATCCAGGCCGCGCACGACCTTTCGTCGCTCGAGGGCGAGAAGTGCCCCACGTGCGGGGGGAAGCTCGTGGCCAAGGGCGGGTTCTTCGGGCCGTTCGTGGCGTGCGAGAACCACCCCAAGACGTGCAAGTACACGCGCCCGCTCAAGGGCGAGCGTCAGCCGCCGCAGCTCACGGACTACATCTGCCCGCTCTGCGGCAAGCAGATGGTGATCCGGCGCGGCCGCTCGGGCGAGTTCCTCGGCTGCTCCACGTTCCCGAAGTGCCGCGGCACCCGCTCGATGCCCACCGGCGTGAAGTGCCCCAAGGACGGCGGCGACATCGCCGCGCGCCGCTCCAAGAAGCGGGGCAAGGCGTTCTACGGCTGCGAGAACTACCCGAAGTGCGATTTCGTCTGCTGGGACAAGCCGGTGGCCGAGAAGTGCCCGGAGTGCGGGTACGAGGGGGCCGAGGCGAAGTCCAATCGCACGCGTGGGAGCTACCGCCGCTGCCTGAAATGCGCCAACGAGTGGTCGGTCCCGGAGCCCGTCGAGGCGGTGGCCGAGGGCGCAACGACCTGACCCGGAAACGAGCAAACCACAACATGAGCAACTTCTTGCGCGCCCCCCTCGCGCTGGCGCTCGGCTTCGCCGCGCCGGCCGTCCACGCCCAGGCGCGCACGCCCGAGCCCACGCATGACTCGGCGCAGGTCGTGTACGACGACGACGGCCTTCGCATCCACTCGGCGGATCGCCGCAAGCAGTTCAAGGTGAGGGCGTACGCCGTGCTCGAGGCGCGCCAGGTGCTCAGCGACACGAACGACGCTTCTACCAACAACTTCAACCTCAAGCGTTCGCGCGTGATCTTCGACGCGAACCTGTACCCCGGCATCGCCGCGCGCGTGATGTACGACGTGGGGCCCCCGTCGGGCACATCGCCCATCCAGGACGCGTACGTGGACGCGGGGCTCGGCGGCGGGTGGTGGCTGCGGGCCGGAAAGCAGAAGACTCCCGTGGGACTCGAACGCTACATGTCCATCTCGGCGCAGTTGCTTCCCGACCGGTCGCTGGCCTCGAACTTGCACGCGGGCCGCGACGTGGGCGTGCTGTTCACCGGGCCGCTCGCGACCGACGCCGTGGAGCTGGCCCTGGGCGTGTTCGACGGCGTTCCCGACGGCGGCGCCAACGAGGACACCGACGCGAACGACGCCAAGGACTTCACCTACCGGCTCTGGCTGAAGCCTTGGCGCCACAAGGTGCGCGGGGCGGAGCAGGGGTTCGGCATCGCGTACAACGGGTCCACGGGCATCGAGGGCGGCCCCGGCGGCTCGCAGTTGCCGACGTTCAAGTCGCAGGCGGTGCAGACGTTCTTCACCTACGGCGCCGGCGTGGTGGCCCGCGGCCGGCATTCGCGCAACGGCTTCTTCAGCTACTTCCACGAGGGGCCCTTCGGGACCATGGCCGAGTGGTTCTCGAACTCGCAGACCGTGGCGAAGGGCGCGTCGGTGGCCGCCGTGCACACCGGCGGATGGCTGCTCAACACCCAGTACAGCCTGAGTGGCGAGCCGTCGGCGCAGGAGGGCATCGTGCCGAAGGACCCGTTCGACCCGGCCACGGGCCACTGGGGCGCGTGGCAGGTCGGCGCGCGGGTGGCGGTGCTCAACGTGGGTGACGAGGCCTTCCCCGTGTTCGCCGATTCCACCGTTTCGGCGCGCGGCGCGCTCGAGGTGGGGGTGGGGCTGAACTGGTACCTCACCCGCCAGACGAAAATGCAGCTGGCGTACGAGAACACGACGTTCCGCGGCGGCGCGAAGGTGGGCGATCGCCGCACCGAGCGGTACGTTCAGCTCAGGTGGCAGGCATACTTCTGACGACTGCCACTGCCACAGCGAGGAAACGGTTGACGGGGGACAGGTAACGGGCCTCCGTTAACCGTCCCCTGTCTTCCGTCATCCGTCTCCCGCCTTGTCCGTGATCCATGTCGTCGGTGGCGGCCTCGCCGGCTCCGAGGCCGCGTTCCAGCTCGCCGAGCGCGGCCACGACGTGGTGCTGCACGAGATGCGCGGGGTGAAGGGGACGCCCGCGCACCACACCGACCGGCTCGCCGAGCTCGTGTGCTCGAACACGTTCAAGAGCACCGAGGAGACCAACGCGCACGGCCTCCTCAAGGCCGAGATGCGCGCGCTCGGCTGCGCCCTCCTCGAGGCGGCCGACGCGGCTCGGGTTCCCGCGGGCACCGCGCTCGCCGTGGATCGCGACGTCTTCTCGGCGGCCGTGCACGAGCGTGTCACCTCGCACCCGCGCATCCGGCTGGAGCGCGGCGAGGTGACGGACATCCCGTCGCCCGCCGTCATCGCGACGGGCCCGCTCACGAGCGACGCGCTCGCCGAGGCGGTGCGCGTGCGGCTGGGGCAGGAGTCGCTCGCGTTCTACGACGCCATCGCCCCGATCGTGGACGCCGACTCGATTGACCGGTCCATCGTGTTCGCGGCGTCGCGGTACGACAAGGAGACGATGGAGGGCGAGCAGGACGCGTACCTGAACTGCCCGATGTCGCGCGACGAGTACGAGGCGTTCATCGCCGCGCTCGGCCAGGCCGACCAGTTCACGGCGAAGGAGTTCGACCAGGTGCCGTACTTCGAGGGGTGCATGCCGGTCGAGGAGATGGCGCGCCGCGGCCCCGACACGCTGCGATTCGGCCCGATGAAGCCCGTGGGGCTCACGGACCCGCGCACCGCGCGGCGGCCGTGGGCGGTGGTGCAGCTCCGCGCCGAGGACCGGGGCGGGCGGATGCGGAACCTGGTGGGCTTCCAGACGCGGATGCGCTATCCAGACCAGCAGCGGGTGTTCCGGATGATCCCCGGGCTCGAGCATGCGGAGTTCCTGCGCTTCGGCCAGATCCACCGGAACTCGTACGTGAACTCGCCGGCGGCGCTCACGCCACACCTGTCGCTGCGCGACGATCCGCGCGCGCTGTTCGCCGGCCAACTGACGGGCGTGGAGGGGTACACCGAGAGCATGGCCACGGGGCTCATCGCGGCCGTGAACCTCGACCGGCTGGTGCGTGGCCTCGAGCCCGTGATCCCGCCGCCCACGACGATGCTGGGCGCGCTGTACCGCTACCTGCGCGAGGCCGACCCGGCGCACTTCCAGCCGATGAACGCGAATTTCGGCCTGCTGGACGAGCTCCCGGAACACCACCGGCCGCGCGACAAGGCGCGGCGAAAGGCGGCCTACGCCGAGCGGGCCTTGCGCGACCTTCGAGCCTGGGCCGTGGCCAACGGCGTGTCGGTCGCCGAGTCGGGGGCGGGCCACAGCTCGGTCTGAGGCAGTTCGCCCTCGAGCTGCCGGCGCACCCGCGCCACGATTCCTTCGGCGGCGCCGGGGTCGCCCACCACGTCGTACTCGCGGACGTCGAGGCGCAGGACGGGGCACTTCCGGAAGCCTTCGATCCAGCGCACGTAGCGGTCGTGCAGCGCGGCGA
>JAYEKC010000023.1:0-5943 GCA_034716715.1 Gemmatimonadota bacterium
CCGTGCAGTCGGGCACGCAGGCGCATGGCGTCGTCGAGCGCATCCCCGGGGCCGTGGCCGCCGTACAGCAGCACGAGGAGAGCGGCGAGGTGCTGCGCAGCATCCTCACGGGCCTGGCGATCCTCGAACTGATGCTGCTGGTGCCCGCGGTCGCGCCGTGGCGGAAGTGGGGACGCATCGCGGCGGCCCTTGTCGGCGTCTGGGCTGCGGCCGGCATCTATTATGCCGGCCACCAGGGCGGCGAGCTCGTGTACAAGTACGCCGGCGGCGTCGGCACGCGCAGCGGGGACTCGACCGACGTGAACCGCGTCGTCCTCGCGGCCCTCTACAACCGGGCGATGCTCAGCCGCACGCAGGGCAACGCCGGGGGCGCAGCCGCCGGCTTCCAGGACCTTGCCGCGCGGTTCCCGCAGGACGAGACGGTGCAGATCCTCGCGGCCGAGTCGCTCATCCAGGACCGCAAGGACTATGCGGGCGCACTCGCGGCACTGGCGAAGCTCCCCACGCCGCCTGACACGGCGCGCATCTGGCTCCGGTTCGAGCTGGCACGCGCCGACGCATACCTCGGCGCCGGGCAGAAGGATTCGGCGCGCATGATCCTGGAGCCCATCGGCCAGAAGATGCCGACGAACAAGCGGGTGCAGGACCGGCTCACGAAGGCGAAGTAGCAAGCCGGTGGCGGAGCGTCCGGGGGGCTGCGTCGCCGCCCCCGGACGTTGCGCGTGGCGCTCAGCCCTTGCGCGCCACCGCCGCGCGCGCGGCGCTCCGGCGCTTCTTCTCGACGCCCCGGCGCAGCGAGCGCTCCGCCGACCGCAGGGCCGACTGGAACGCGGTCCGCACGTCGGCGGCCGACGCCCGCACGGCCACGGGCTCGGCGCCCGACATCTTGGCCGTGATCGTGATCTCGGCGTCGGCGGGCCCCTTGGCCGGCGTCTGCGAGCTCAGCGCCACGTCGATCCGGTCGATCCGCCAGGCAAACTTGCCGAGCTTGGCGCCGAGCCGGAGCCGGATCGTGGCGGCATCAATGGTGCCATCGCGGTCCACGGCGCCCCGGATGACGACCGGCGTCGTGTCCGTGCCGGTACGCCCGCGGGCGGCGCGGTGCGTTTCGTGGGCGCGCGCGCCCATGGGCGTGCCGGAACTGGCGGTGCGACGCGGTGCCTTCGACTTCATCTTGCTCCTCGACAGGTGCTGGTGCCCGGGGGATGGCCGGCGCTACCGGCCGGGGTCGCCGTCGGACCGCACACGAAATGCGGGGGCGACGTACGTCGGTGGAAGATAGTCGGTGGGGATGGTCGTCTGGTTGCCGTCACGCAGGGTGGCGTAGTGCGACGACATGATCTCGACTCCGGCCTCGTTGAACTTGTCCTGGATGTTCTGGTGGAGCTGGCCGTATGTGCGCGCCATGATCGCCGGCTGGTCGGTGTAGGCGTTGATCTGGTAGCTCACGTAGAAGTCGTCGAGGCTCGTCTGGAGGACGAAGGGCGCCGGCTTCTCCAGGATGGCGGGAGTGGCCCGCGCGGCGGTGACGAGCAGGTCGTGGACCTGCTTCCACGGCGCGTCGTACCCGATCGTCACGGTCGTGTGCAGGATGAGGCCCTCGGTGCGCGCCGCGGCGCTGAAGTTCTGGATGTGCGCGCCGAGGACCATCGCATTGGGCACGGTCACGTCCACGTTCTTGATGGTGCGGATGCGCGTCACGAGCAGCGACTTGGCGATCACGTCGCCCGTCGTCTCGCCGACCGCCATGCGGTCGCCGATGCTGAACGCCCGCGTGTAGGTGAGTACGACGCCCGCCACCACGTTCGCGATCGCCGACGACGAACCGAGCGAGAACAGCACGCCGACGAAGAGCGACACGCCCTTGAACGCCTCCGACCCCGACCCGGGGAGGTACGGGAACAACACCACCACCGCGAAGGCCAGCACGAGGAACCGGACGATCTTGTACGTGGGTTCGGCCCACTCGGCGTCGAAGCCGGCGAGCGAGACGTGCCCCCGCTCCACGGCGCTGAACACCAGCCGGATGACCCGCAGCACGTAGTGCGTCACCACGGTGATCACCGCGATGAAGAACACGTTCGGCAGGTAGTTCACGAACGCCATTGCCACCTGGCGCAGCGGCTGGGTGACGTACCCCACCAGCCGGTCGGAGAGCGGCCGCGTCCACGGGAAGAAACTGAAGACGAGCGGCAGGTACACGTAGAACAGCACGATCACGATGCCGATGCGCACGTAGCGGGCGAGCGTCACGATCGCATCCGTGAGCATCGAGGCCGACAGCAGCTCGAGAGTCTGGATGCGGAGCGATGGCATCCGCGGACGGAGGCCGTTGATGAACGCGTACACCCGCGGGAAGAACCGCCCGAGCAGCGCCAGGATGCCGACGAGCACGGCCGTGGCGAGCAGCGTGTAGACGACGCCGAGCAGGACGGTCTTGAGCGTCTCCGCCCTGGACACCCGCTTGACCTCGGCGGCAAGCCGCGCGGCGAAGTCGGCCGCCACCTCGGCGCGCGGACGGCCGAGCGCGGCGGCGTCGGCGTCCGTCACCGTCATCAGGATGACGCCGGCGGCGACGAGGTCGGTGGACGTCTCGGCGGGCACGAGTTCCACCGAGTCCACGCCGCCGCTCGACAGCTGGCGCACGCGGGCCACGATGGCGGCGGCCCGCTCGGCGGCCGTGAACGAGCCCAGGCGTCCTGGAACCACGAGGACGGTGTCGTTGCGGACGATGACGGGCGCGCCGCGTGACTGGGCGGCCGGCCCGGCGGCACCCGAGTCCTGCGCGCCGAGCACGCAGGAGCCGCCGACGAGCGCCGCAGAAGCAACCAGCACGTGCAGGAATCGGGGCTTCATGGAGCACTCCTGGCGGTTGCCGAATCGAGCTGCACGCGTACCGGGGGCGCGCCCACCAGCTCGAAGGTCGCCGAGGCGAGCTGAACGGCGCCCTTGGTGGCCTCGATGTCGTCGAGGATGCGGGTGAACAGGTAATCCTTCATGGCCCGCCGGCGGCGGAAGTCGACGACGTACCGCACCGTATACTCGAGCCAGTTGTCGTTCGCGATCAGCGTGACGAGCGGGTCGAGGCGCGCCTCCTCGATCCGGTAGTTGCGGACCATCCGCGCCCATTCGCCGCGGGCGTCGCGGACCGCGTCACTCGTGAGCTCACTCGCCGCCCGCTCCAGGATCTGGCGCACGCGCGCGCGATCGCTCCCGTACCGGACCGGCACCTTGATCTCGTCCCAGAGGAACGGGAAGTCGCCCGTGTAGTTCACGACGGGCTCCTTGAACACGAAGCTGTTCGCGACCTTCACGATGCGGCCATTGTAGAGGTCGCCGTCCACCCACTGCCCGCACTCCATCAGCGTGGTGCGGAGCACGCCGATGTCGATGACGTCGCCCTTGATGCCGCCGAGCTGGACCCGGTCGCCCGTCTTGTAGAAGCCGCCCGAGAGCACGGCCAGCCATCCGGCCACGCTCGCGATCACTTCCTGCAGCGCGAACGCGATGCCGGCGCCGGCCACGCCGAACGCCACCGTGAAGCTCGCCAGGCGCTGGCTGAAGATCGTCGCCAGGGCGATGGCGCCCACGACGAACGCGGTGAAACGCACGAGCTTGACGGCGCGGTACCGGGAGTCCACGTCCGCGACGCGATTGACGATCGCGGCCCGCGCCATGCGGGCCAGGAGCGCAATGATCACGACCGTGACGAGCGCGGCGAACAGGCGCTCGGCCGCGGGGCTCCGGACCCAGTCGGGCAGCTGGCCGAAGGTCATCGGCGCGAGAGCGTCTCGCGGGCGAGCCGCTTGCCCAGCTCCACGCCAGGCTGGCCGAGCGGATCCACCCGATAGAGTGCGCCCGCGTAGATCGTCGCCATCATCAGAAATATCATCAGCGCTCCGACGGCGCGCGAGTTGACGCGCTCGACGGTTATGGTGAGGCTCGGCCGTCCGGCGCTCGTGAGCGCGCGGGCCGTGGCGTCGGCCTCCGCGTCGAGCAGCTCGCCGAGGGTGCGTCCCCGCAGGAAGGCCGCCACGTCGGGCACGTCGCCCTCGGCGGGTATCGTGAGGTCCACGTCGCGGGCGGCCACCCGGATGAACGCCACGACCTTGTCGACCGGCCCCTGCATGAGCAGTTGCAGGAGGGAATGCTGGTCGGTCGCGCCGCGCGCGGCGAGCGGCGTGGGCCCGGTGGGCAGGCCATCCGCGTCGAGCTTGCCGAGGCTCTCGGCCCAGAGCTGCACGAACCACGGCCCAATGTCCCGCAGCGGGTCGGAGTACGGCATCAACACGTGGGTGCCCTGCCCCGCCCGCTGGTGGGCACGCCAGAGGAGCGTGGCGAACACGCCGGCGGGGTTGTCGCGCAGGGTTGCCGTGGCACACCGCTCGCGCATCTCGCGTGCGCCGTCGAGCAGCCCCGCGACGTCGTATCCCGCGAGCCGGGCGGGAAGCGTGCCCACGGGCGTGAGTACGCTGAACCGGCCGCCGACATTGGGCGGGACGTCGAACGCCGGGATCCCGTCGCGCGAGGCGATGGCGCGCAGCGGTCCGGCGCCCGGGTCGGTGACGAACGCGACGTGGCGGGCCGGCGCGAGGCCGGCCGCGACGAGGCGCTCGCGGACGATGGCGTACTGGGCGAGCGTCTCGACCGTCGAGCCCGACTTGGAGACCACCACCCAGCACGTCCGGGGCAGCGGCACGTGGCGCAGCAGCGCCGCGAGGCCGTGCGGATCCACGTTGTCCACCACGTGCAGGCGCGGCGCGTCGACGGCAGCGCCGAGGGCCGTGCGCAGCGCGATGGCGCCGAGCGCGGAGCCGCCGATGCCGAGGACCGCCACGTCGGTGAAGAGCGTGGGGGCCCGCTTGGCGTGTTCGGTCACGCGGGCCGTCTCGGCCGCCTGCGCCTCGAGGTCGAGGAAGCCGAGGCGGCCCGCCGCCCGTTCCCTCGCGACGGCCGCGTGCACCTCGCCGAAGCGGATGGCGAGCTCGTTCCATTCCGCCGGGGTCACCCCGGACGGAACGGCCGAGGCGTGCATCCGGGCGTCGTCGAGCCGGAGCGTCATGCGGCGGCGCCGCCGAGCGTCACCTGCAGCCCGTCGAACGCCGGACGGACGCCGTCGGGCAGTTCGGCCTCGAGTTCGGCGTGCGACGTACGGTGGGTGAGGTGGGTGAGGAACGTGCGCTCGGCGCCCACGCGCGCCGCCGTCTCGACGGCCTCGCTGATGGAGAGGTGCGTGGGATGGCTCGTGCGGAACAGCGCGTTGAGCACCAGGACGCGGACGCCGCGCAGCACCTCGAGGGCGGCCGGCGGCAGCTCCTTGGCGTCGGTCACGTACCCGATGTCGCCGATCCGGTAGCC
This sequence comes from Gemmatimonadota bacterium, assembly GCA_034716715.1. GTDB lineage: Bacteria > Gemmatimonadota > Gemmatimonadetes > Gemmatimonadales > Gemmatimonadaceae > Fen-1231. The sequence goes on from JAYEKC010000023.1 coordinate 5,359, forward strand.
GAACACGCGCATCCGCCCGTGCGGCACCGCGAACGGCGTCACGTCGATTCCCGCGATGCGCACCGGCTCGCCCTCGGCCAGGACGTGCCACGTCCCCTCCGGCTTGGAGGTTCCCGGCAGGGGGCGCAGGGTGCGGTCGAACATGTACGCGAACTTGCGCGTGACGCTCTCGATCGCCTCGGCGGGCCCGTATACCGGAACCGCCGCGTCGCCGGACGCGAAGCTGCGCACGTCGTCGAGGCCGTGGGTGTGGTCGGCGTGGTCGTGCGTGAACAGGATGGCGTCCACGCGCGCGATGCCGGCGGCGATGAGCTGGAGGCGCAGCTCGGGCGGCGTGTCGATGAGGAGCCGCGCCTCACCCGACTCCACGACGGCGCCGACGCGCGTGCGCTTGTCGCGGGGGTCGTCGGACAGGCAGACGGCGCAGCGGCACCCCACCTGCGGCACGCCGAAGCTCGTGCCGGTGCCGAGGAACGTGAGCTTCATTGCGCGCGCCCCATCAGATGGTCTCGACTTTGAGCGTGTTGGTCGAGCCCGGCACGTCGAACGGCACGCCCGCGGTAATCACCACGCGGTCGCCGGCGG
>JAYEKC010000024.1:0-5909 GCA_034716715.1 Gemmatimonadota bacterium
GCACGGACCGGCGGTGGACCTCGTGCTCACGGACGTCCAGCTGCCTGATGCCAGCGGCGTGGAGCTGGCGCGGCGGATCCGGGAGTTGCGACCTGGTCTCCCCATCCTCTTCATGTCGGGCAACCACGACCTCTCGGGCGCCGCCGGGGCGATACGGACCGAGGACCTCGTGGAAAAACCATTCGACCTGGGCACGCTCGCCGAGCGCATCCGCGCGCGCGTCGCGGGCCCGAACGCCTGAGCTAGTCGAACTCGACGAGCACCGCGCCCTTCTCGACCGCCGTGCCCTTCGCGACGAGCACGCGACGCACGGTGCCCGCCGCCACCGCTCGGAGTTCATTCTCCATCTTCATGGCCTCGACGGACACGAGCGGCGCCCCAGGGTCCACGCCGTCGCCGGCGGCCACGTGCACGCGCACCACCAGCCCGGGCATCGGCGCCAGCAGCGGCACGGGTCCCGCCGGCGGTCGGTTGGCCTCGGCGAGGTCGCGGATCGCCCGCGTGCGTTCGTCGAGCGCGTCCACCTCGTAGCGCCGGCCGTCGACCCGCAGGACGTAGCGGCCGCGCGCGCCGTCGCGGCGGGTGGTCACGCGATGCACCGTCGTGCCGAGGGTGACGAGCCGGACCGGTGTGCCGTCCACCGCCTCGAGGTGCGCCGGAACGGGCGGCCCCCCGTCCACCGACGCCATTCCGCCCTCGAGCCTCACGGCGAACGTGCGACCGCCCAACTCGACGACGTACCGGTTCATCCGGACCTCCGGGAACGCAGGACCGCGACCGTTTCCACGTGCGCCGTCTGCGGGAACATGTCGAATGCATCGAGGCCTGCCACGTCCCACGACGGCAGCCGCGAAAGGTCGCGCGCCAGGGTCGCGGGATCGCAGCTCACGTACACGATCGCAGCCACGCCGCCCGCCGACGCCTCGAGGGCGGCGGCGACGCGTGGGTGAAGGCCGGTGCGCGGCGGGTTCACGACCACGACGTCGGCGGGGAACACGGTGCCGATCACGTCCTCGGTGCGTGCGGTGATCGCCCGCGAGGGCCGGGCGAGCTGCGCCGCCGCATGCGCCGATGCCTCGGCGTCGAGCTCGATGGCCGTCACGGCAATGCCGCGCGCGTGAAGTGCCGACGCGAGCCGCCCCGTGCCCGAGTAGGCATCCACCACGTGCTGCGGGCCGGCCGCCATCACGGCCGCCTCGACGTGGGCGTGCAGGAGGTCGGCGATGTGCGGATTCACCTGGGAGAACGACGCCCCGGGGAGGTCCGGCGCGCCGGCGTCCACGCGGCGCCGACGTCCGCCCTCGGGGGTCCACCACACGCCGGTGCCGGCCGGAAGCGCCGCCGCGAAGCGGGGCGCATCGGGCCAGGCGGATCCGCCCTCGACGGCGAGCGCCCCCCTCCCCTCCGCCGCGTTGACCGTGACACGCAGGCCGGGCGCCGCCGGGAGGAACCCGTCACCGGCGCGCGTCTCACGCCACAGCGTCATCACGTCCTCGCGGGCGAGGTGACAGTCGTCCAGGGCAAAGACGTCATCCGCGGCATCGTGCCGGTGGAAACCCGCGCGCCATCCGTTTCCCTCGGGGCGCATCGCCAGCGACACGCGCTGCCGGTACCGCCACGCCGGCCCTTCCCCGTGCAGCATGGGGAGTTCCACCGTGCGACGCCCGATGCGGCGGATGTTGTCGCGGATGATGCCGCGCTTGGCTTCCGCCTGCGCCGCCGCACTGAGATGCTGCAACTGGCACCCGCCGCAGCGGTCGCGTTCGTAGTGCGGGCACGCAGGCTCCACGCGGTCGCTCGAGGCGCGCTCGACGCGCTCGACGCACCCGCGCGCAAATCGCCGCCCCCGCTCCACGCGCGCCACCACGCGGTCGCCGGGCGCGGTGCGCGGCACGAACACCACCAGGCCGTCGTGTCGGGCAATGCCGTCGCCCCCGGCGGCAATCGACTCGATGTCGAGGGTGAGCAGTTCGGTCACCGGTCGCGAAGCGCCTCGGTTCGCCCGGCGCGCGCCCACGCCGATTCCGCCACGGGTGGGGCCGCGCCACGCGTGCCGCCTGCGCCGCTGGCTCCGCCACCGCCGCCTGCGGCCACCCGTCCGCCGCTCCGGTCGCGCTGGGCGACGAGTGCCGCCACGGCGGCGGCCGTGCGGAGGTCGTCGTCGGGGGGCGCGGTGGCCAGCAGCGCGGGAAGCCGCCGCTCGAGCCACTGGATGTCGATGGCGCCTGCACGAAACTCCGCGTCCTCCATCACGCGCAAATGGAACTCGCGCGACGTCTCCACACCGTCCACGACGAGTTCGAGCAGCGCCCGGTGCATCCGCGCCACCGCCTGCGCGCGGGTGGCGCCCCAGACGATGAGCTTGGCGAGCATCGGGTCGTAGTGGAGGCCGACGATGGAACCGGCCTCGATGCCCCCATCCCACCGGACGCCCGGCCCCGTGGGCACGTGCAGGTAGTTGACCCGGCCCGTGGACGGGAGGAATCCGTTGGCCGCGTCCTCGCTCGTGATACGGCACTCGATCGCCCAGCCGCGCGGCTCGATCGCCTCGGGGAACGGCAGGCGTTCGCCGCCGGCCACGCGGATCTGCCACTGGACGAGGTCGATGCCGGTCACGAGTTCGGTCACCGGGTGTTCGACCTGGATACGCGTGTTCATCTCCAGGAAGTAGAAGTTCCCCTCACGGTCGAGGAGGAACTCGCACGTGCCGGCATTGCGATACCCGGCCGCGCGGGCGGCGCGCACAGCGGCGGCGCACATCCGCCGGCGGAGGCCGGGGTCAACGGCGGGGCTCGGCGCCTCCTCAATCATCTTCTGGTGGCGCCGCTGCACGGAGCACTCGCGTTCCCCGAGGGCGAGCACGGTGCCGTGGTGGTCGGCGATCACCTGGATCTCCACGTGCCGCGGCCCCTCGATGTACTTCTCGATGTACACGGCGTCGTCGCCGAAGGCGTTCATCGCCTCGCGCCGCGCGGCATCCCACGCGTTCGGCATCTCCGCGGCGGCGCGCACCACGCGCATGCCCTTGCCGCCGCCGCCGGCGGCTGCCTTCAGCAGCACGGGGTAGCCGTACTCCGCGGCGACCCGCGCGGCCTCGGCCGGACCGGGCAGGGCCTCGGTGGTGCCGGGCACCACCGGCACGTCGTGCGCCACGGCGAGCGTCCGGGCGGCCGTCTTGGATCCCATCGCCGAGATGGCCTCGGCCGGGGGGCCGATCCAGGCGAGGCCCGCGTCGCGCACCGCGCGGGCGAACCATTCGCGCTCGGAGAGGAAGCCGTAGCCCGGGTGGATCGCGTCGGCGCCGGTCTCGCGGGCGGCGGCGATGATCGCCTCGCCCTTGAGGTAGCTCTCGGACGACGGCGCGGGCCCGATGCGCACGGCCTCGTCGGCCTCGCGCACATGCGGCGCGTGGGCGTCGGCGTCGGAATACACCGCCACCGACCGCACGCCGAGCTCCTGGCAGGCGCGCACCACGCGGAGCGCGATCTCGCCCCGGTTGGCGATCAGGACCTTCCGCAGCGGCGCGGGCGGGGCCTCCGCCGGCCGGTCCTTCGCGCGTTTCGGGCTCACAACGGGATGTTGCCGTGCTTGCGCGGGAGGTTGCGGTCGCGCTTGCCCTGGAGCGACTCCAACGCGTCGATGAGGCGCGGCCGCGTGTCGGCGGGGTCGATGATGTCGTCCACGTAGCCCCGTGCCGCCGCCACGTACGGATTGGCGAACTTGTCCGTGTACTCCTGCACGCGCGCGTCGGTCGCGCCCGCGGGATCGGCGGCCTCGGCAATCTCCTTCCGGAAGAGGATCTCCACCGCCCCCTTCGGCCCCATCACGGCGATCTCCGCGGTGGGCCACGCGACGTTGTAGTCGCCGCGGATGTGCTTGGAGCTCATGACGTCGTACGCGCCGCCGTAGGCCTTGCGGACGATCACCGTCAGCTTCGGCACCGTCGCCTCACAGTACGCGTAGAGCAGCTTGGCGCCGTGGCGGATGATGCCACCATGCTCCTGCGCCACGCCGGGCATGAAGCCCGGGACGTCCTCGAACGTCACGATGGGCACGTTGAACGCGTCGCAGAAGCGGATGAACCGCGCCGCCTTGACGCTGGCGTGAATGTCGAGCACGCCGGCGAGCGCCGCGGGCTGGTTGGCGATCACGCCCACGCTGTGGCCGCCGAGGTGGGCGAAGCCGCAGATGACGTTCTGTGCGTAGTCGGCGTGCACGTCGAGGAAATCGCCGTCGTCCACCACGCGGCGGATCACCTCGTGCATGTCGTATGGCCTGTTGGCGCTCTCGGGCACGACGTCCCGCAGGCCCTCGTCGCGCCGATCCCGCGGGTCGGTGCCCGCGGCGCGCGGCGGCGCGTCCACGTTGTTCGACGGCAGGTAGCGCAGCAGGCGGCGGATGGCGTCGAAGCACTCGAGCTCGCTCGCGCACGTGAAGTGCGACACGCCGCTCGTGCCGCCGTGCACGTCGGCGCCGCCGAGCTGCTCCATCGTCACGTCCTCGTGCGTGACGGTCTTCACGACGCCCGGGCCCGTGACGAACATGTAGCTCGTGTTCCGCACCATGAACACGAAATCGGTGATGGCCGGCGAGTAGACCGCGCCGCCGGCGCAGGGGCCGAGGATCGCCGAGATCTGCGGGACCACGCCCGACGCAAGCGTGTTGCGCAGGAAGATGTCGGCGTACCCGCCGAGCGACACGACGCCTTCCTGGATGCGCGCGCCACCGGAATCGTTGAGGCCGATCACCGGCGCGCCGTTCCGCACGGCCAGGTCCATCACCTTGCAGATCTTCCCCGCGTGGGCCTCGCTGAGCGACCCGCCGAACACGGTGAAGTCCTGCGAGAACACGTACACCACGCGCCCGTCAATGCGCCCGTACCCCGTCACGACGCCGTCGCCGAAGGGCCGCTGTTCGTCGAGCCCGAAGTCGGACGACCGGTGCGTGACGAACCGGTCGAGTTCCACGAACGACCCCTCGTCGAGCAGGGCGTCCAGGCGCTCGCGCGCCGACAGCTTTCCCTTGTCGTGTTGGGCCTTGATCCGCTCCGGTCCACCGCCGGCCTCGGATTCCGCGCGCCGGCGGTCGAGGAGGTCGAGCTTGTCACGCATCGTCATGCGCGAAATCAACGGTCCGCGAAATCGCCCGTCCAGTGGCGCCCGATGGCTCGTCCACGCGCCGGGCGCGAGGGGGCGCGTTCAGTCGGTCGCCCAGGCCCGCGCGCGCGTCAACGCCCGGCGGATGGCCCCGCGGTCGCCGCGGCCAATCGCCCAGCGGATCCGGTCGACGTGAACCGCATATCGTGCGAGCATCGCCGCCACCTGCGGCCCGTTCTCGGCGAGGATCGCCGTCCAGACCTCTGTGCTGGAGGCGGCGAGGCGCGTCGCATCCCGCCCGCCCCTGCCCAAGGCCGCGCGGGGAATCGCGGCGCCGGCCAGGGTCAGGGCGAGCGCGGTTGACCCGGCCTGCGGAAGGTGGCTCACGGCCGCCATCCGGCGGTCATGCCACGCCGGCGTCGCGCGGCGCGGCTTCGCGCCGACCTCCCGCCAGAGGCGTGAGACGCACGCGACGGCAGCCGGGGCGCTCCGCGCGGTGGGCGTCACAAACACGGTGGCCCCCCGGAACAGGCCGGGGCGCGACGCGCGCCACCCCGCCCGGTGGTCGCCGGCGAGCGGGTGGGCGCCGACGAACGTGCGCCCGAGGCCGGCCCGCGCCGCGGCGCGGACGATGCCGGCCTTCGTGCTGCCGACGTCGGTCACGACCGGCACGCGCCGGAGCGCCGGCCCGCGTGCGGCGAGCATGTCCGCGACCGCATCGACCGGCATCGCCAGCACGAGCACGTCGCAGTCGGCGACGTCGCCGAGGTCCGGGCGGAACAACCCGTCGAGCACACCGGCGCGGCGGGCGGC